>JABAYQ010000165.1 GCA_018608925.1 Cryomorphaceae bacterium
GAACTGCAGGAAAAACTGGCGGTGGTTCTTGGTCTACTTTCTCAGATAGAAGAGTAAAGACCGATATACAAACTTATTCTAAAGGCTTAAATGAAATAATGGAGATTAATCCGGTTACTTTTAAATACAAAGAAAATTCCGGTTATTCTAATACCTCAAAAGATTACGTGGGTATAATTGCCCAAGAAATAGAGCAGGTATTGCCTAGTATGGTCGATCAAATAGATGATAGCCAAGGGCCTAGTGGTTTGTCAGATAAACGAGTTTTCGATTCTTCAGAACTTTTATGGACATTAATTAATGCCGTAAAAGAATTAAAAACAGAGAATGATTCTTTAAAAGAAAAACTAAAACAACAAGGTCTAATTGTTGACTAAGGCAATTCTTTGAGTTGTAAAATAGCTGCGGTTAGCCTTCTTGCTCCTATGGTGTTGAGGTGCTGCTTGTCGTAAAAATGGGTTTTGTTATCCCACTTCATTAGGTCGTTATAATTGTAATAGGTTCCAAGTTTATTGATCTTGTCGTCGAATTCTTGGTTGTTGCTATGAGAGAAGTAAAAAGCAGGAGAAAGAGGAGCTTGAACTAAAACGTAATTTATATCCTTGCTTTTTAGAATATCTATTGTTTCCTCTAATTCGCTAAATAAATCGTAGTTAAAATCCCATCTTTCTTCTTGAAATTCTTCCACTTGGTAGTAGCTTAATTTTCGTTCTACATAACCTCCAATATGGTAGGTATCTCTCCAATTAATTTTTAGTGCTTCATTGCTTTTAAAAATAGCATGGTACAAAGAGAATATATAGGTGTTGAAGGTTTTTAAGTGGCCCCACGCTAATGGTAAAGTAGAAACAACTTTGGGGTAGTTGGATACCATGTCTAGAGAAGATTCTATTGCGTCGGAACGAAAGATAGAAGGGTCAACTTCTAGAATTACTAGTTTTGGGTTTAGCTTGTCTAAATGTCTTTTTAAAAGCCATTTGGTTTGTATAGGGGTTTGAGAGCTAGAGCCCATATTAAAAGTCTTAATTCCTTTCTGTTCTAAATAACGGCTATCTATTCCTCTGTATGCATGGGAAGAGCCTGTTATCAGTACATCAATATCTTTTCTTTTTTGTAATTCGTTTAATCGGAAAGCCGAACTACCGCCAATGCGCTTGTACACAATATTAGGAGAATCTTCAGGGAAGTGCAAACCCCACACTACCACATAGGAAGCGTAGCTAATTACAATAAAAATAAGAATGGATAGTATTCGTAAATATTTCATGGTTTAGAATTGAAAGTAAATAAATGGCAATTCTTGTGTAGGACTAAACATACTAATGCAAAACAAAATAAAACTATAAAACAGCCAACGCAAAATTGCTGGCATTTTATAGCTGTTTTTTAAAGGATTGACTTCTGATTTATTGTTCCACTCTACCACAAGTAAAAACAACAGCATTCCAGCAATAATTTTCAGATTAAACTCTTGCAGTGCTGGTTTTGCCCAAGTAGAGAAGTCGAATATTTTTGAATAAATAGCAAATGCTTGTTCTATATCTTGGGCTCTAAATATTATCCAGGCCAGACAAACTAGTGTAAAAGTAGACAGCATTCGCCAAATATTTATTAGCGATAGATTATGGTTGTTTTGGCTAAAGGTTCTGTTTCTGTTCAGTACAAAAAGTGGAACAAATAAAAGTGCGTGAGCCAATCCCCAAAATAAGAAAGTCCAGTTGGCCCCATGCCAAAATCCGCTTACTAAAAAGATGATAAAAATATTACGAATAGTTTTTGCTTTCGTCCCTCTGGATCCGCCAATGGGGATGTACAGATAGTCTTTAAACCAAGAAGATAGCGAAATGTGCCACTTCCTCCAGAACTCGGCTATATCTCTGGAAAAGTAAGGGAATGCAAAATTCTGACTCAAATTAAATCCGAATAGTTTTGCCGTTCCTATAGCTATATCAGAATACCCAGAGAAGTCACCATAAATTTGAAAAGCAAAGAAAACAGCTCCAATAAGTAGGGTTGCTCCATTGTGGTCTCCTGCCTGACTAAATATCTGATCGACTATGATAGCACAGTTGTCGGCAATAACCATTTTCTTGAAAAAGCCCCACAACATCTGTTGCAGACCAGAAATAACCATTTTATACTCTAGTTTTTTTGGTTTAAAAAATTGAGGTAGTAAATGGCTGGCTCTTTCTATTGGCCCGGCTACCAGCTGAGGGAAAAACGAAACAAAAGCTAAAAAGGAAATTAAAGAATTAGTAGGCTCTAGCTTTCTTTTATAAATATCTAAAGTATAGCTCAGGGTTTGAAAGGTGTAAAAACTTATTCCTACAGGAAGGATGATGTTTAATCTTGTTACATCTATACTTTGGCCAAATAAGGTAAATGCATCTGCAAAACTTTGAGCGAAAAAGTCGGCATACTTAAAAAACCCTAGCATTCCTAAATTAACTAGCAAGCTAAGAGCTAGCCAGTATTTTCTGTTGTTTTGAGAATGGTGAAGTTTAAGCCCGATGCTATAGTCTAAGAGAGAACTTATTGCTATTAGAGAAAGAAAACGCCAATCCCACCAGCCGTAAAAGACATAGCTAGCTACTAGTAATAATAAGTTTTGTGTTTTTAAAGTATTTCGAAGGAGCCAAAAAAGCAATAGTACTATTGGTAAGAAATAGGCGAAATCTAAAGAGTTGAAAAGCATGCTATTTATTTTAAAGTTGGCCTTTCTGTAATTTCGTGGTATGCTA
This sequence comes from Cryomorphaceae bacterium, assembly GCA_018608925.1. Taxonomy (GTDB): domain Bacteria; phylum Bacteroidota; class Bacteroidia; order Flavobacteriales; family UBA7312; genus JABAYQ01. Next base: position 2,742 of record JABAYQ010000165.1, read on the forward strand.
TAGCATCACTTGCATAAAAGTGAAAAACCATGCTTTTTCTTGAAGCATTAGGGTTTATTTTGGCTTGGGCTCCGTGCAATAGATTGGCGTGCCAAATTAGAACGTCTCCTTTTTTAGCAAGGAAAACCTCTTTTTTTAAGTGAGTGTTTTCTTGTAATACTTGCTCAATTTTGTTTTCATAATCTTGATACGATTTGTTTCCTAGCTTAAAAGTACTGCTCTGGTTGTCGAAATCCTTATTCATTATGTAAGGAAGTTTATGAGAGCCAGGGTAGTAATGAAGCGGACCGTCTTCTGGACTAACATCTTGTAATGCTACCCATACAGCTATGATGTTTCCATGAGGAAAAGTAGTCATATGAATAGAATCGGAATGGGTTTTTTGCTGACTCGATTCGTAAAAGTTAATGCTCTGAAATAAGTCCATTTCTTTGGCCATTAATAGCTCGATACAGTCTTTAAGTTTAGGAAAGGTAGCAACGCTCTTAAGTAATTTAGATTTTTTGATGGCAAACAAAATTCTATTCTTCGACCATTTTATTTTTTTGGCTTGCAATAGCTCTTCTACTTCTTTGTTTATAAGGTCTATTTCTTCCTTTTGGAAGAATGAATCTAAGATAACAAATCCGTCTTTTGACCATTTTAACAAGCTGTCTTGTGTCTTTTTATCTAAGCTATTAAAGCGTTCTTGCTGAGGTAATAGTTGGGCACAATCTTCTCTGTCCATTATTGGCTCTTGACCATTAATACCCTCAAAATCCTGACTATTTATAGAAGAGTAGTAGTTCTTCTTAAGATTGTATTTTTTGTATAGTTCTGTATTGTGTAATAATTTTTTACGGTTAAAAAAATTGCTAACCTTAAAGCTCCACTTATATTTTCTTAGAAAGGATATAAGCATCAGGTTTTTTGTTTTTTCTTTTTAGCAGCAGGAAATAAAACATTATTTAGAATAAGTCTGTAGCCTGGGGAATTAGGGTGTAGACTTAGGTCCGTTTTAGGATCGCCAACCTTGTGTTGGTAGTCTTCTGGGTCGTGTCCTCCGTAGAAAGTCCATGTTCCTTTTCCTAGCTCGCCATGTATATACCTTGCTTCATCAACAGCATCGTTTGCGCCTAGTATTAAAACATTCGACTTGATAAACTCTTTTTTAAAGGCGGTTGTTTGGCCCATAAATCCTTTGATTATCTGTTCGTGATTTTGACAAAGCATAGTAGGAACAGGGTCCCATTTAGCAGAGAATTCAAATAATGAGAAAAAGTCTAATGGTTCTTTTAACTTCCTTGTTCTGGTAGCATCAATTTCGGAATACTCATAGACATTAGGGTTTTGCTCTAAACCAAAGTTTTCGAAAGCGATAGTCTGGTCGTAGTTTAGTTTTTCTTGAGCATTTGCATCGGATGGGTCGCCGTCAAACATATGCTGGCAAATATCGGTACCTTGAGCTGCTAGAGCTATGTCATAGGTGTCCGTTGCCGAACACATAGCAAATAAGAATCCGCCACCAAGAGTGAAATCTTTAATTTTTAGTGCTACCGCTAGTTTTGCTTGCGATACTTTTTCAAATCCTAACTCTTTTGCAGAGGCTTCAAAATCTAATTTTTGTTGTCGGTACCAAGAAGCATTTTTATAGCTGGCATAAAACTTTCCGTACTGACCGCTAAAGTCTTCGTGGTGAAGGTGAAGCCAGTCGTAAGTAGGTAGTATTCCTTTCATTACTTCTTTGTCGTATACCAAGTCGTAAGGAATTTCGGCGTAGGTAAGTGCCAGAGTAACAGCATCGTCCCAAGGTAATTTTGTTTTAGGAGAGTATACCGCAATACGAGGTACTTTCTCTAATTTAACCACGTCTTGGTTTACTTCCGGATTGCTTATTTCGTAGAGTATTTGAGTGGATTGAACATCGGCAATTACCTGAAAACTAACGCCTCTTATAACACATTCTTTTTCCAGAGCAGGTTGGTTTTTAATCATAAAGCTTCCGCCTCTATAATTAAGAAGCCAATCAACAGTCACTTCATTTTCTAAGCTCCAGAATGCTATTCCGTATGCTTTTAAATGATCGGACTGACTCTCATCCATAGGTATTAATAGGTAAGAAGCGAAGCAACTAATGTGCATCAACCATAAAAATGGTAATATGATAATTGCTTTTCTATTCATCTAAAATGGTTGGTCTTCATCTTCTTCCATATTCATAGAAGAAGAAATAATGTTACTTGTGTTTGGGTAGGAATCATCAGAAAATCCTCCTCCAAAACTATCTAGGTCGGTAAATTTAGCTAGGTGAGCGATAAATCTTAATCGAATATTTTCCAAAGATCCGTTACGGTGTTTAGCTATAATGATTTCACCTTGTCCGTTGCAATCAGGGTCTTCCCCTGGGCTACTTTCTGGCCATTCGGTGAAGCCGTAGTATTCTGGTCGGTAGATAAAGCATACAATATCTGCATCTTGCTCAATTGCTCCAGATTCCCTAAGGTCGGATAGCATTGGTCTTTTGTCTCCACCTCTTGTTTCTACCGCTCTACTTAATTGCGATAAGGCAATAATAGGAACGTTAAGTTCTTTAGCAATACTTTTTAACGATCTGGAAATAGTACTTATCTCTTGTTCTCTGTTTCCTCCTTTGCCACTTCCTCCAGCACTCATTAGTTGAAGGTAGTCAATGATAATCATTTCAACCCCGTTTTTAGCACTGCACAATCTTCTGCACTTTGCTCTAAGTTCAAAAATGGTAAGAGCAGGAGTGTCATCAATAAAGATAGGAGCTTCGGAAAGCTGAGTGATTTTTTGTTGAAGTTGTATCCATTCGTGGTCTTCAAGGCTTCCTTTTCTTAGCTTTTCTGCTGAGATACCTGATTCGCTAGCAATAAGTCTGTTTACTAACTGAACCGATGACATCTCCAAAGAGAAAACCGCAACAGGTTTTTTGAACTGAACCGCTGTATTTCTAGCCATAGATAATACGAATGCTGTTTTACCCATACCAGGTCTTGCTGCTAAAATAACAAGATCCGATTTTTGCCAACCAGATGTAACTCTGTCTAGCTCAGCAAATCCGGAAGGGACACCACTTAATCCGTCGTCTTTATTTTTAATTTCTTCAATCTGAACCAATGCTTCTCTAATAAGAGAACTCATTTTGTCGTAGTTTTTTCGGATGTTTCCTTCCGATACATCGTAAAGGTTTTTTTCCGCTTTACTTAGCAAATCGAAAACATCGGTAGACTCATCGTATGCATCTTTTATGATGTCTCCAGAAATTCGAATTAATTCTCTTTGAATGTATTTTTGAGAGATGATTCGGGCGTGTGTTTCTATGTTAGCAGCAGAAGCAACTCTGTCCGTTAGCTTAGATACGAAAGCAGGTCCGCCAACAATTTTTAAAGAGTTGGTCTTTTTTAATTCTTCGGTAACGGTAAGAATATCAACCGATTTAGCTGCGTTAAATAAATTCTGGATTGCAGAAAAAATCGCAGAATGGGCAGGTTTGTAAAAACTCTCTGGCCTTAATATTTCGATTGCATTAGATAAGGCATCGCTTTCTAGCATTAGAGCACCTAATACTGCTTCTTCAACGTCAACTGCTTGTGGGGGTAATTTACCTGCAATCAGTGCGCTGCTCTCTATTGTGTTATTTATTTGATTTTTTGCCATTATTCTTTTGTAACTCCCATTTTTCCAAACTTCACTATTCTATCGTCAATTCTTTTTTCGGGAGACTTTTTTTCTAAAGCCTTAGTTTGTTTGATTATTTCTTTTTTAACAATTTCGAACATTTTGCCAGGGTCGTTGTGAGCTCCTCCGATTGGTTCTTTTATGATGCCATCAATCAGTTCATTAGAAAGCATGTCTTCTGCTGTAAGTTTAAGCGCTTGAGCCGCTTGTTCTTTGTAATCCCATGATCTCCAAAGAATAGAAGAACAAGATTCTGGAGAAATAACAGAATACCATGTGTTTTCAAGCATCAGTACTTTGTCTCCAATTCCTATTCCTAATGCACCTCCTGAGGCACCTTCCCCAATAATGACACAAATAACAGGAACAGATAGCTGCACCATTTCAATAAGGTTTCTTGCAATAGCTTCTCCTTGTCCTCTTTCTTCCGCTTCCAGTCCAGGAAAAGCTCCCGGCGTGTCAATAAAGGTAATGATTGGTTTTCCGAATTTTTCGGCCATTTTCATCAGACGCAATGCTTTTCGATAACCTTCAGGGTTTGGCATTCCGAAATTTCGGAATTGACGCATTTTAGTGTTCTTTCCCTTTTGATGGCCTATAATCATATAGCTTTTATCTTCGATAATAGCCCAGCCCCCAATCATTGCTTTGTCGTCTTTTACTGTTCTGTCGCCATGAAGTTCGATAAACTCATCGCAAATATTCTCTATGTAATCTAGAGTATATGGTCTCTTAGGATGGCGAGAAAGTTGTACTTTTTGCCATGCACTTAGGTTGGAATAAATGTCTGTTTTCTGCTTATCAATCTTGCTGTTTAGATCTTTTATAGCCTGACTTACGTCGACACCATCTTCCTTCAGTTTTTCTGCTTGCTCTAATTTGAGCATTAATTCCTGAATTGGTTTTTCAAATTCTAAATATTCCATATTAGGTTTTAATCTAGTAATTTATTAATTTTTGATAATTATAAAATCAAATCCAAGTTTAGAAAAATTTATGTGATTACCTTTGTCAATGGACAATTAAATTTATTAACAATGATACTTTTTCCTAACGCTAAGATAAACATCGGCTTGAATATCCTTTCTAAAAGAGAAGATGGCTATCATAATTTAGAGACTATATTCTATCCAATCGCTTGGAAGGATAGTTTAGAAATAATTAAAAGTAACGATCAACAATTTAGTTCTTCTGGTATAAGTATTCCTGGTGATGGCAATCTGTGTCAGCAGGCTTATGATTTGCTTGATCGGGATTTTGGTTTGGAAAGCGTACATATTCATTTGCATAAAAACATACCTATTGGAGCTGGTCTTGGTGGAGGTTCTTCTGATGCTGCTTTTACTCTAATGGGTCTAAACGAAATGTTTGATTTGAAATTAAGCAGCATTCAGTTAAAAGAATATGCTTTAAAGTTGGGTGCTGATTGTCCTTTTTTTATTGATAATAAAGCATGCTTGGCAAAAGGAATAGGTGAGGAGCTGACTGATGTAGTTCTAAATATTTCCAATGTTTTTTTAATAGTCGCAACCCCTGATGTTCACGTTTCTACGGCAATGGCTTATTCTGGTGTTGTACCTCAAATTCCTGAAGTTAGTTTGCAAAAACTCATTTTAGAACCTATGACAAATTGGTCAATGAAAAATGATTTTGAAGAAGGGATATTCAGATTAGAGCCTAAAATAAAAGCTTTAAAAGATAAAATGCTAGATCATGGTGCTATTTATTGCTCGATGAGTGGAAGCGGTTCTTCTGTCTTTGCTTTTTTTGATAAAAAACCAATGCTTCATTTGGAC
>JABAYQ010000126.1:0-4760 GCA_018608925.1 Cryomorphaceae bacterium
ATGCTATACTTAGTCATTGACTACGTATTTTCCGTGTGGATACTTTTCGAACCAGAAAGATAAACTGTTCATCGAATTAAGATTAATTCTCAACTTATCAGTATAAAAAATAATCTTAGGTGCTCTACTTTTTATCTCTTCTATCGAAATTCTTTTTTTCTTCTTACGAGGCATAATAAAAATTTTAATTGATTAAAATACAGGACAAAATTACACTTTGTATAACTATTACGCAAATTTTTTATACAAAAAGTGAAGAGCTACTCAAATTAGTCTTACATTTGTGGTAACAAAACCGAACAATACTATTATGAAAAATTCAATTTTACTTTTACAACTTTTTTTATTCGCTACACTTAGCGTTCAATCAGAAACAATTCAGGTTACGGCCCAAAACTTTAGTTATACACCAGCAAACATTACAATTAATGTTGGTGACACCGTAGTATGGACTAACACTGGTGGAACTCACGATGTTAACGGAACAACAAACTCAATTACCGGTAATCCATTTGACAACCCAGAAGATTTTGATTCAGAAACTACTAATACAATTGGCTCTGTTATTTATACTCACATATTTACATTAGCTGGAGAATATAACTATGATTGCTCAGAAGGCTCACATGCTGCTAACGGAATGGTAGGCACAATAAATGTTCAAAATGTAATTCCTGCTACTGTATTTGATATTATAGAACAATCTACAGCTCACGATACATTAGAAATAGCAATCATCCAAGCTGAATTAGTAGATGCTTTGTCTGGCGACGGACCATTTACTGTGTTTGCTCCAACAGATGCAGCTTTTGCAGCAGTAGATCCTCTATTGTTTCAGGCAATATTAGCTAGCAATGATATTTTAGCTCCTATTTTGTTACACCACGTACATGGGGAAGGAACTGTGCTATCTTCTGATTTAATGGACGGTATGATGGTTGCTACATTAAACAATGACCAACTTACCATTACACAAATAAACGATTCTACTTTTAAGGTAGACGATGCTACTATTATTATTGCTGATATAATTGCAGAAAATGGAGTTGTTCACGTAATAGACGTAGTATTAGTTCCTTCACCTCCAGAAGATATAACTGTAGTTGACATAGTTGTAAATTCTCCTGATCACAACACATTAGAAACTGCTTTAATTGCTGCAGACTTAATTGAGACACTTTCTGGTGAAGGACCATTTACTGTGTTTGCTCCAACAGATGCTGCTTTTGACGCTTTACCAGCAGGAACTCTTGACGCTTTATTAGCCGATATACCTGCATTAACGATATTACTTACACACCATGTTTACGGAGGTTCTCTTGAAGATACTGACTTAACAGATGGCCTTTCTATACTAACATTAAATGACGACAATGTAACAGTTGCAAATGATGGAACATCAATAATGATTGACGATGCTATGGTTACTTTATCTGTTAACCAAGCTGATAATGGTATCGTTCACATTATAGATGCTGTTCTTACTTTAGAAGAACCAACTTCAATTGACAATTTACTGTTAGAGAGCAATATAGTTTACATGCATACTATCAACCTTCTAGGAGAAAAAGTTGAAAGAGAGTCTAACGACAAAGTGCTAATTGACATCTACTCAAACGGAACAGTAATCAAAAGATATAATTCAAACAAATGAGATTAACTACATTAATCATTTTAACTATAATCAATACTACTTTAATGGCTCAAAACTTTCATGATCTATCTATTAATTCTATTGACGGAGAAGAAATTAAAATGAGTCAGTACGAGGGTAAGAACGTTTTAATTGTTAATGTAGCATCTTTTTGCGGCTATACTTCTCAATACACAGACCTTCAAGCGTTAAGTGAAGAATTTGAGAATCTGGAAGTGATAGGGGTTCCTTGCAATCAATTCGGATTTCAAGAACCTCTTTCAACAGACTCAATAAAAAGCTTCTGTTCTAGAAAATATGCTGTCACATTTCCGATGACGGAAAAAGCTAAAGTAAAAGGGTCGAGTCAACATCCTCTTTTTCAATGGCTAACCGATAAAGAACAAAATAAACTAGATGATTTTAAAGTCTCATGGAATTTTAACAAATTCTTAATTGATGAGAATGGTAAATTAGTTTCTCACTATGGGAGTAACGTATCTCCTTTGAGTGAAGACATCACAAAACACCTTAAATAAACAATGATAACCGTAACAAGGAGAGAAAGATTTAATGCCGCTCACCGTCTATTCAATAAAAATTGGACAGATGAAAAGAACGAATCCGTTTTCGGAAAGTGCTCTAATAAAAATTGGCACGGACACAATTACATATTGTATGTAACTGTTAAAGGAACAATTGACCAAGAGACAGGCTACCTAATTGATTTGAAAATTTTAAGCGATATTTTAAAAGAAAAGGTCACATCTAAATTAGACCACAAAAATCTTAACATAGAAGTCGATTTTCTAAACGATACCATCACAACTGCAGAGAACATTGCAGTCAAAATATTTGAAGAAATTGCTCCAGAAATTGCAAAACACAATTGTCAATTACATTGTGTTAAACTAGTTGAAACGGAGAACAATTTTGTGGAATACTTCGGATAAAAGTAAATAGATTTATGAGTAAAATTTCAATCATAGGGAGTGGATTTTCTGGTCTAAGCGCAGCTGCAGTTTTAGCCGATAAAGGACATAAGGTGCAGGTTTTCGAAAAAAACGAGCATATAGGCGGTCGCGCACGAACTTTTCATGAAAAAGGCTATACCTTCGATATGGGGCCTAGCTGGTATTGGATGCCAGATGTATTTGAAAAGTTTTTTCACAGATTCGACAAAAAAATAGAAGATTACATCGATTTAGTTCAATTAGACCCTGGCTTTCAAATCATATTTAGCAAGGAGAACACTATGAAAATTGATGCTAATTGGGATTCGATTTGCGAACTTTTCGAAAGTTTTGAAAAAGGATCGGCCGATCAGCTAAATAAATTCATGAAAGAAGCCGAATTTAAATACGATTTCGGTATTAATAAAATGGTTTATCAACCAGGACTTTCTTTAATGGAATTAGTAAAACCTGAAATTGTAAGTAATGTTTTTAAATTGCAAATGTTTACATCATACAGGAAACATGTGGAACAACATTTTAAGAATCCGTATTTAAGATCATTATTAGAATTCCCTGTATTGTTTTTGGGAACTGCTCCAAGCCAAACTCCAGCACTATACAGCCTTATGACTTATTCTGGAATAAAACAAGGTACGTTTTATCCTATGGGAGGATTTGGAAAAGTAATTGATGCTTTTGCTGATGTATGTAAAGAAAAAGGTGTGGAATTTTTCAACAATGAAAATATTGAAAAAATAAATGTTGAAAATAAAATGGCTACATCTATGACTTCTAACAACAGAACGATTAATAGTGATGTTATTATTGGCTCTGCTGACTACCACCATATCGAAAATAGTTTGTTAGATAAAAATCTAAGAAACTACACTCCGGAATATTGGGAAAAAAGAACATTCTCTCCTTCCTCATTAATATTTTATATTGGAGTGAATAAAAAAATTGACAAGCTTATTCATCATAATTTATTTTTCGATGAAGACATCGAAAAACATACTAATGATATTTATGACAAGCCTGTTTGGCCAAACAAGCCACTATTTTATGCTTGTTGTCCATCTAAAACAGACAAATCTCTTGCCCCAATTGGAAAAGAAAATTTATTTTTGCTCATGCCTATTGCTCCAGGGCTAGAAGATTCGGAAGAAATAAGAGAAAAGTATTTCGATATCATGATTAAAAGACTGGAAGACTACACCGAACAAGAGATAGAAAAACACATAGAATACAAAAGAGGTTATTGCATAAACGATTTTGTTTCAGACTATAATGCTTATAAAGGAAACGCCTACGGACTAGCAAACACCTTAGCTCAAACCGCTAACCTAAAACCTAAAATCATTAACAAAAAAATTAAGAATCTATTTTACACTGGTCAACTTACAGTACCAGGACCAGGAGTGCCTCCGTCAATTATATCAGGACAAGTAGTTGCACAACATATTCTTGATTCTAAACTAATTTAAAATGAAACATATTTTTGATGAAGTGTCTAATGAATGTAGTAAACTAACTACGATTGCATATAGCACAAGCTTTTCATTAGGGATAAGAGTTTTAGAGAAAAAGCTACACAATCCGATTTATGGTATTTACGGATTTGTAAGATTTGCTGATGAAATAGTAGACACATTTCACGACTACAATAAATTTCAATTATTTGAAGACTTTAAGCAAGACACTTACAAAGCAATAGAAAACAAGATTAGCCTCAACCCTATTCTAAATAGCTTTCAAGAAGTGGTCAATAACTACAATATTGACATTAAGCTTATTGATACATTTTTGGATAGCATGGAAATGGATTTACAACCTCAAGTGTATGATACTAAAAAATACAATTTGTACATTTTAGGATCAGCAGAAGTGGTTGGACTAATGTGCTTACAGGTTTTTGTTAATGGTGACAAAAAGGCTTTTGAAGAATTAAAGCCATATGCTATGAGCCTAGGTTCTGCATTTCAGAAAATAAACTTTTTAAATCTTTTTCGGTTTGCACAACGTTCTTTCCATTTGTCAGCTTCCAGCGCTGAGCTAAACGGTGAATATGAGTGTCTACTGGAAAGGCTGGATAACCAAAGGCTTGACTCATCACTACACTAGCCGTCTTGTGACCGACGCCAGGAAGGTTTTCTAGGTCTTCGTAATTATCA
>JABAYQ010000126.1:4770-6425 GCA_018608925.1 Cryomorphaceae bacterium
CCTAATATAGATATGCATAACTTTTCTGAGATTGATAAACTCAAAATTGAAGATGACATTGAAGACGATTTTAAAAAAGCTTTAATAGGAATCAAAAAACTAAAAAGTGGATCGAGAGGTGGCGTTTATCTTGCCTATGTATATTATTATAATCTCTTTAGAAAAATACAGGATTTACCATCATCAAGAGTGCTAGAAGAAAGAGTTAGAGTAGCAAATAGCAATAAGTTTTTCCTAATGTGTCAATCTATAGTAAAAAACCAATTTAACTGGATATGAGAATTATTCTATTACTTCTTCTTTCCTATAGCTTTTGCTACTCCCAAAACCCTGACCTAAATCAAATAAGAAAATCTTTTATTAACGCAGACAAGAGCGAAGAAAATTGCAATACGCTTTTAGACAAGTCTGAACAATTAATGGAGAATAATGATATAGCCAAAGCTTATAATGCTGCAGGCTTAATGATTAGCTGCGAGTTTAAAATAAATCCTTTTATAAAATGGAATATTTTTAATTGTGGCAAAAACATCTTGGAAGAGTTAATAGCTGAAAATGATTCCAGCTTAGAAATGCGATTTTTAAGATACTGCATGCAAAAAAAAGCTCCTTCATTTTTAAATTATAATGATAAAATAGAAGAAGATGCCCTTTTGATAACAAATGCTAATAATGCGCTCAACAAGGAATTACTAGATTTTATTAATCCTATTTTTATAAGTCTGAACGATGAGTGAGAAGGTAGTATTAGTCGATAAGTTTGATAACGAAATTGGAATAATGGAAAAAATGGAGGTCCATCAAAAAGGCCTTCTTCATAGAGCTATTTCAGTATTTATATTCAACTCTTATGGGCAAATGCTTATTCAAAGAAGAGCTTTAGAAAAATACCATTCTCCAGGAAAATGGAGTAATGCTGCCTGTACTCATCCAAGGTTAAATGAAGCGCCTATTGAAGCCGCAAAAAGAAGGCTAAAAGAGGAAATGGGAATGACAACCAAAATTAACTTTGGCTTTAAATTTATCTATAAAGCTGATTTAGATCAAAAGTTAATAGAACACGAATTAGATCATGTTTTTATGGGCTTTAGCAACGACATACCAGAATATAACGCTAAAGAGGTATGTGACTTTAAATATGTTAGTAAAGGAGACTTAGAGAATGATTTAGAAAAAAATCCGAATTCATATTCCGCATGGTTTAAACTATGCTACAAAAAGGCATTCAAATCAGTAAACAAATTAGAAAATCAAAAATTAGATGTTCATTAATATATTAATATCTGTTGCAACTTTTTTTATAATGGAATTAGTAGCGTGGGCTACTCACAAATACCTAATGCATGGTTTTCTTTGGTTTCTTCATAAAGACCATCATCAAATTGATCATAATAAAACATTACAAAAAAACGATTGGTTCTTTATGATTTTTGCAATTCCAGGATCTGGACTAATTCTATTAAATTCGATTGATTTAAGTGCCGGATTTTTTATTGGAGTTGGCATTACTCTATACGGATTTGCTTACTTCATTGTTCATGAAATATTTATTCATCAAAGGATAAAGATTTTAAAACATACAAACTCTAAGTATCTAAAAGGAATTAGAAAGGCACACAAAGTACATCACAAAAATTTATACAAAGAAGAAGGTA
>JABAYQ010000126.1:6435-7940 GCA_018608925.1 Cryomorphaceae bacterium
CAAATACTTTACCCATACATGTCCTAGCCACAACATCCATAAACCACCAAATGTGGTAATAATAGATATGATTGGCTCTACCATTAAAAATGCCTTAAAGAAAGAAGATGCGGAAGAAAAGTAAAGCAGTATTTGCAAGAAAACAAAAATTAAAGACAGGCTAATTACATGGGAATGAATTATACCATGGAGCTCACGTTCGGACATTTTAAACCTCAACTCGTTTGCACTCTCATCCATTTCATTGCCCAATACATTTTCCTCTACTCCCTGAGAATTAAGATCAGTAGTCTGTTTCAAAAGATCGAAGCTAGAAAAATATCCAAATGCTAGAGCGAAAAGGAAAATAGATAAGCTGATTTTTAGTAGTCTAGGTAAAGAGGATAATTGAAAATTCATGGCGCAAATATATTAATTGCTAAACTTCCAAAGCAACATTTTTTCTGATAATTGTGCAACCGAGTACTTTAAAGACTCTACAGAGATAGTTGCTCCAGATATAGCTTGCACTTTTTTTGGTGTTCTAGTAACAAATTGTTTTAACCATTTTTTATTAGATATTTCACCACCGTAATTTTCTCTGTAAACCAAAATACGAAGTTTTAAAAGCTCCATTTCTGCAGAATAAATTGCCATAAAATCAAAATAATCGTGTTTGCTAGGAGATTGCTCAAAACATATATAGCCATAAATCGAATCATTTATAGACAAAGAATAATGATTTGAATTAGAAGAAATCTTTCGCTTTTCTACATCTTGACCAAAGTATTGCAACAACTCTTTATCCGCTTTTTTAATAGAAGATTGGGAAGGAACCCACTGAGCGCAAGTATTATAAGAAAGACCAATAATTAATAGAAAAACGAAAGATTTCATATCTTGAATAACTTATTTAATAGTTTTATTAACCAATTTAAAAACCAACAGCTATTCCAACATTAACTTGTTTTGAATCTTCATCTAAAGCTTCATTACCTTTTAATTGATAGTCCATTTTGAAAGCAGCACCATCTGCAACTTTAAATGTAAGGCCTACAGTTGTTTCTGTTCTATCGTAAGCAAGGTTTGCATCAAAACCTTCTGTCTCATCATGAGTGTTATAATTTTCATATCGGCCAAATAGAATTAGTTTGTTATCCGAATTCCCTTGTAACACATCATAACCAACTTCAAAATAGTAACCTGTCATTACAGAACCAAGATCATTAGATGTTTTAGCATTATAAGCTTGAGTGTTACCTAAATTAGCAACAGTATACTGAGCTCTGGCCTGAAAATTACCATTATTATATCTAGCATCAACCCCAGTCATTTGAATGTCGATTTGAGTAGAGTCAGCACCGAAATCACTAGTTTCAGATTCTCCAGAGTAAAAAGATGCTCCAAGATTCCAACCTAACATTCCGAAATAAGATACTCTACCGGCAAAGTCAAAGTCAGTAACATAAGACTCTGCTCCTTTTTGACGACCACTTCTCAATCCTTTTTTACCACTAAAAACACCA
>JABAYQ010000158.1 GCA_018608925.1 Cryomorphaceae bacterium
ATCACAAACTGTTCGAATGAAGAACAGCTATTTACATCTACCACTTCAATATTATAAATGGTTCCACCACATAAAGAATCTATAGTTGGAGACGAATCTCCATTAGACCAATTATATGTAAAAGGCCCTTCTCCTATTACAGTGGTAATACTAGCAATACCATTACAAATTCCGTTTGGAACAGATGAGGTATTTACTAAATTAAATGAAAACTCTTCTGGGTTCTCTAAAACAAGATTACCTATTCCAAGAGTTTGAGAAGAAACAAAACACTGGTGATCGTTTTCAACAGTAAATCGATATGCTCCTTCACATAAAAAAGAAATTACATTAGTATTTCCGATTAACTGATCGTTATTTTCATTGAACCAGCTAAAAACTTCTGTTTGAGAATTTAATGTATTTACATTAAATGCTCCATCGCAATTATCAAAACAACTAATCTCTTGAGTAGAATAATTACTGTAGCTAATTAATTGTGGTGCTTCTAAATTTATTGAAATAGGCTGGGAAGAACAATTTGTTTGATCGGAAATAGTTACGCCATAAATACCTGGGTTAAGATCTTCGACCTGCTGAATTGAGGGTAATGAAGGGTCTGACCAATTGTATAAATAAATACCTGTTCCGTTTGTATTCCCCCCTTGAGCTACTAAAACAATCTGTCCGTCAGAACCAAAAGTGTTTGTTCCTGGTGCACAATTCGGATAAGTAATAAGTGTATCGGCCAAAGTAATTTCATCTGGCTGATCAATAGTATAATATTCTATTTGTTGGCAGTTTGATGAATCAGTTACAATAACAACGTATTGACCTGCAGATAAACTAAAAGGATTTACATCTAACAAATTTAAGCCTTGGTACTGAATAGTATAATTTCCAGAACCTCCACTAATATCAGTTAAAGGATCTACAATTATCTTACCATCGTTAAGCCCAAAACAACTAGGCGAAACAAGCTCAGGAGCAATTACAATAGGCTCAGGCTCTTCTAAAACAAAATTATAGGTTTGAAAACAATTTGCAAAGTCACTTATTTCTAAAGTATATTGCGTTCCGCTTGGTAGGGTTAAAGAGCTATTCAATGATGAATTAATAGAAATATTTGGTAAAATATCATCAATAACACCATCACCATCGATATCCCCTTGCATGAAGCAATTATATGGAGCAATTCCTCCAGAAACATTAAAGTTTACTAATGCATTATCTCCATTACATTGAGCTACCTGAATGTTAGGGTTAATACTTACATCACAAGTATCTTCATTTACTGCATAGTCGTATAAATCTACACAACCTTTATTATCTGTAACAGTAAGCGAATAAATTCCTGAAAACAAATTGCTAACATCTTGATTTGAAGAACTGAAATTAGGGCCTAGCCAATCCGATTGGTAAGGGCCATTTCCACCAACAATAGTAATATCAATAGAGCCGGTGTTAGATCCGTTAATTACAACATCTGTTATACTTGAAAAAACTTGAATCTGTGGCTGTTCTTCAACAGTAGTTGTTAAATTTATAGCACAACCCAAATCATCAACAATTTGATAATCATATTGACCAGCACTTAAATTATTTACCGTGTAAGGAATACCTAGAAGAGTCTGATTGGTATCATTGTCTCCAATTATGGTGTAAGCACCACTTGCTCCAGAAATATTAAATGTCAAACTTCCATTAGAAATTAAAGCATTTTGGTTAATGTCTATTTCGTTACAACTAGGCGATTGCGAAGTAGTATTAACTAAAATAGGATCTGGCTCCGAAATAGTACTTACTAAAATTTGCTGACAACCATTTCCATCAGAAAATGTGGAAGAGAATAAACCAGCGCCTAAATTGAAAACAGAATCTACAACGAACTGTCCATTCAATTCGATGGTATAAGGAGGATTATCATTAGAGTAATCGTACACGATGTAACCATCGTTATATCCAAAACAACTTACATCAACTACATTTGCTGAAAAGTCTAATGCTGGAGGATTTATAAAGGTAAAATTAGTAGAAAGCGAACAACCGCTATCATCGGTAACATTCAACACGTAATCTCCAGCAGCTAAATCATTTATTAGATTTCCTGAGAAATTATTTCCAGAATTGATTTCTTGCAAAGAGTAAGAGTAAGGAAAAGTCCCTCCACTTGCTAAAACATCAACAATACCATCGTCAACATTGTTACAACTAGGAGGAGAAGTTGTAAGAGAAGCAAAACCTAATACTCCAGGCTCGACAATATTTACAGTAGTAAGCAGTAAAGACAGACAGTTATTGTCGTCAGTTACGGTTAAACTATAATTAGATGGTGATAAAGAATCAGGGTTAGCAGTATTAAATAATTGTCCGTTAGATGACTCCCAACTAAAAGTATAAGGAGATACACCTCCTTGAACTTGTGTGTTAGAAATAAACCCATCATCTTCATTAAAGCAACTTACATTATTAGCAGTTGCAGAAACAAAAGAAATAAAAGTAGGTTCTGTTATTTCAAAAGAGAAAAGCTCTTGGCAAGAACCATCGTTAACAGATAAAGTGTATGTACCTGCTTCTAGATTGTTTAAAGAGCTTGAATTCCCTAAAAAAGAATTGCTCTCGTCAATCCAGCTATACGTATAAGACCCTGAACCACCAGAAATGGTAATATCTAAAAATCCGTCCGAACCAGAAAAACAGCTCACGTTAGTAAGTGTTGAATCTGAAACAACTATTTCGTTAGGCTCATTAATGAAAAATTGAGTGAGATAATTATTGTTAGTACAATTGTTATTATCTACAACCGAAAGTTCGTAAAAGTCAGGGGCTAAATTACTTATCTGAAATATATTACTGTTTAAAAGGCTGTAGTTGGTTGTTGGAGAACTCAAGCCTGATAATGTCATGTTATAAATTGGGGAACCGCCTAAAACCTGAAGGTTAACATCTCCATCTTCAGCTTCAAAACAACTTACATCGTTAATGTTAAATAATGACACATCAATACTATCAGCAAAATTGATAGTGAAACTAGAAAGAGTTGTACAGTTATTTTGATCGTTTACAACAATACTGTAAGAGTCAGCTGGTAAAGCCTGAACATTATTTGTGCTAGTTCCATTTGGCCATTGGTATTGTATTGTTCCAGTTCCTCCTGAAGCACTGATTGTAACCTGCCCTAGATTCTCCACACAAACAGGATCAGTAATTTGCTCGTTTGTTACCACTAATTCTGGTATAGGGTTTATTGTAATACTTTCAGATGGACTCTCACAATCAATATTATCTTTTACTACTACAGAATATGTTCCCGCACCAACTATATTAGATTCTGTTGTTACAGCATTGCTCCATAAGTAAGTATATGGAGCCCCATTTCCTCCATTTGGATTAGAAATAATTTGTGCGTCACCAGAGTTAAAACAACTTTCAATAACAGATTGAGATACATTAGGATCAATTATTGAAGGTTCAGAAATAGTAGCACTAAAAGAGTTGTTCTGACAACCGTTTCCATCCGTTAAAATCAAATTATATTCTCCTCCGGCCAGATTTGTTATTTCTGAAATTACAGAACCATCATTACTAGAAGAACTATAACCGTTTGGACCAATCCAACTAAAACTCAATGGAGGAACTCCTCCAGTACCGGCTACTTTAAGAGAACCATCGGTATCTCCATTACAAATTAATATTTCGTTAGATGAAAGCTGCTGAATATTTGTAATTGCTGGCCAAGTAGAAGTTGTATGGTTAAGATTGTCTAATTCATTAAAAGAATCATCATAAAGCACAACATTATAATCACCGTTTAATTCAAAACAATAATCGAAAGTACCAATGTTTGCTACTGACGAAAAATTAGGGTCGTTAGTAAAGTCTTCAAAAATACTTGCAAGTTGACCAAAGGTTCCGTCGCCAATATCTCTCCAAACCCATAAATCGTATGAGGAATTATTATCAAGGTTTTGAAACTCAATATCTACACATTCAAAATCTCCATAACAGTTAATAGAACTTGTAATGGTTAAGTCGTTAATTGATTGTCCAATCAAAAAAATTGGACTCAATAATGCTAGCAATAAAAACTTATTAATAGTCAAGGTTAAAGATTTTACTTGTTAAAAACTTGTTCAAAAGTAATTTAATTTTATTTAAAAACACCACATATTTATTAAAATCCAACAAATCCACATGATTAGACGACAAAAAATGAATCTGAAATTAAACAAAATTCAGTGTTTATTATTAAAATGGTAAATTCGCAGCAATTACCTTTTACCTTTTAAACCTCCTTAACAATGATCAATAGTGTCGTTAAAAAATTAATATTAATGTCGTTTGTAGCAATGAGCCTAAATGGTTTTTGCCAAACAGAGACCCTATTATTTAATTATACTGGAACATCTCAAACTTGGGTAGTTCCTCCTTGCGTCTATACTATTGATGTTAGTGCTGAAGGTGCAAGTGGTGGTGGATCTAACTCAGGACAAGGCGCTGTAATAAGCGGAACTTTGAATGTAACACCTGGACAAACACTTTTTATAAACGTTGGAGGTCAAGGATCAGCAACTTCTGGCGGTTTTAACGGAGGAGGAGATCCTGCTGGAGCTAACAATCTAGCTAATAGCTCTTTTGGTGGCGGTGGCGCCTCTGACATCAACACTTCAACAAATTTAAACGATAGACTTATTGTTGCTGCTGGAGGTGGAGGAACAGGAGGTGGAAATACAGATGCTTTAGGCGGATTCGGAGGATGTGATTCTGGAACCAACGGAGATAGCCCATTTGGAGACGGAGGGATTGGCGCTAACCAAACAAACGGAGGTGGCGGAGGGCCACCTTGGATTGCAAGTGGAAACTTTGGTACCTCTGGAAGTTTAGGCCTTGGTGGCAACGGAGCTAATGACCCATGTTACAACTTAGGCCCCGGAGGTGGTGGCGGTGGTGGATACTACGGCGGCGGTGGCGGAGGAAGTGACTGTTTCGGGTCAGGCTCGCTTGGTGGTGGAGGCGGTGGCGGTGGCTCAAGCCTTACTCCTGCTGGATTTTCATGTACCCAAAATTCTAATATTGGCAATGGACTCATTTCTATAGAATACACTCCTACAGTAGATTTTAGCACTGACGTTCAGGTTCAGTGCAACAACTACACTTGGATAGACGGAAACACATACAGCGCAAACAACAACACAGCTACTTATGTAACAACAATTAACGGATGTGAAACAACTGTAAATTTAGATTTAACAATACTTAACAACACTTTTAGCACAGATATTCAAAGCCATTGCAACTCATACACTTGGATAGATGGAAACACCTATAATAGTAATAATAATTCGGCTACCCACACTCTTATTAATAGCAATGGATGTGACTCTGTAGTAACTCTAGATTTAACTATCTTAAATACTTCTTTCGCAACAGACAATCAAACCCATTGCAATTCTTACACATGGATAGATGGAAACACCTACACTAGCACAACAAATTCTGTAACATGTACCCTAGTTAACAGCAACGGATGTGACTCTATTATAACACTTGATTTGACCATTAATAATCCTACTTTCGCAACAGACAATCAAACCCATTGTAATTCTTTCACTTGGATAGACGGAATCAACTACACAAGCACAAACAATTCCGCTAGCTGCACTCTAGTTAACAGCAACGGATGTGACTCTATTGTAACACTTAATTTGACCATTGAAAATACTACATTAGGAACCGACAATCAAACCCATTGTAACTCTTACACTTGGATAGACGGAATCAACTACACAAGCACAAACAATTCCGCTAGCTACACTCTAGTTAACAGCAACGGATGTGACTCTATTGTAACACTAGATTTAACTATTTTAAACAATACATACAGCACCGACAGTCAAACCCATTGTGTTTCGTACTCTTGGATTGACGGAAACACCTATACAAGCAACAACAATTCCGCTACTTTCACATTAACAAATAGCAACGGATGTGACTCCATAATAACTCTTGACTTAAGCATCCTGAACACAACTTACGGAACAGACATTCAATCTCATTGTAATTTTTATACTTGGATGGATGGCAACACCTATAATAGCAACAACAATAGCGCCACTTATACGCTAACTAACAGTAACGGATGTGACTCTATCGTAACCCTAAATCTGACTATATTAAATAATAGCATAGGAACCGACACGCAAATTCAGTGTGACTCGTACGTTTGGATGGATGGGAACACTTACACAAGTAATAACAACAGCGCTGTCTTTACCTTAATTAATAGCAACGGATGTGATTCTATAGTAATTCTCGACTTAACTATTCTAAATACAACATTCGGGACAGACAATCAGATTCATTGCCAAACTTACACTTGGATGGATGGAAACACCTACACAAGCAACAACAACTCGGCTACCCACATTCTAGTTAATAGCCAGGGTTGTGATTCTATAGTAACTCTAGATTTAACTATCTTAAATACCACTTACGGAACAGACAATCAAATCCACTGTAACACTTACACTTGGATAGACGGCATTACATATACTAGTGACAACAACATTGCTACATACACTTTGGTTAATAGTAACGGATGTGACTCTATCGTTTCTTTAAATCTATCAATACTAGACAAGCCAAGTTTTGAAATAGTATCAGATCAAAATTGGTGCGAAACTGATAGCCTAAAAGAAATTGTGATAAATAATTTCGGAGTTCCTCCTTTCCAATTTACCGTAATGAAAAATCAGGAAGTAATAGAAAACTGTTTCACTATGAATTCGACCGATGCATTTTCTATTAACGACCATGGATTTTATAACATAGTAGGCTATCAAGACAACATATGTAACTCAGATACTGTTGGACAGTTTAGCGTTATTTACAGACCCTCACCAAATGCTGACTTTACTACTATTCCACTAGAATCAGACCTTAATAATCCGGATATTTTCTTCAGAAACCTATCTACCACCAATTGCAATGTAAATTGGGATTTTGGAGATGGAATTGGAACTGACTTTCTAAATTTCAATACCAGCCATACCTATAGCGATACCGGAATTTATTTAGCAACCTTAGTTTTAGAAAACCAATACAACTGCATAAGTACCACTACTCAAACAATTACGATTCATCCTTCATTTGATATTTTTATACCCAATGCGTTTACTCCAAATGGAGATGCCAACAACGACATCTTTAATCCGTCCGTATACGGAATTACAGGCTTCAATATGATTATTACTAACAGATGGGGCGAAGTAATCTACCAAACAAACGATCAGGCAAAAGGATGGGACGGAATGCTCAACGATAATTCACAAACATACTCAAACGGAAACTACACTTATCGAATTGATGTTACTGATTTCTTTGGAAAAAATCGATTTTACATTGGTCAAGTAGCGTTAATTAACTAAGCTTTATTTTTTAAGAGCATAAAAAAATACTTGAAAAATTTATTTAAATTTATTGCTTAAAGCCTAAAACCAATGAAAAACTTAAAATCTACAGTCGGAATTACATCATCACTAATAATA
>JABAYQ010000168.1 GCA_018608925.1 Cryomorphaceae bacterium
CCTCAACAAAGCTCTACTCCTGCAAAAGTAAAGACCAAATCGTATCATCAAGAGCAAAATATCATCCGTTTCTTATTAAGCTACGGAACCCATGAAATAGAATTTGTCGATATAATAGAAGAAATATCGGAAGCAGGTAACAAACGTGTAAGAGAAGAGAAACACACCTCAACTGTTGCTCAATTTGTTTTAGAAGAACTAGATGAAGAAGGCGTTTACTTTGATGATTCTGATTTTCAATTTATTTTCGATGCTTTTCAAGTCTTTTTCAAAAAAGGTGAAATTATTGATCAGAGTTATTTCCTAAAGCAT
The DNA here is from genome assembly GCA_018608925.1 of Cryomorphaceae bacterium. GTDB lineage: Bacteria > Bacteroidota > Bacteroidia > Flavobacteriales > UBA7312 > JABAYQ01. The sequence goes on from JABAYQ010000168.1 coordinate 313, forward strand.
GAGAAAAATAATATTAGTCAGGCCTCAGTAGATACTATTTTTTCTAAATATATATTAAGCGAAAAGTGGAAAAGCCACGGAATACATACCGTAACAGAAGACATGCAACTTAAGTTGGCGGTAGAATCTGCTATTTACGCTTTTAAGATTATTAAAATTGAAATTGCTATAGATAAGCAAAGAAATACGCTCGATAATTTGGAGATGGATGAACAAATTGAGGTGATGACAATAATCAACTCTTACCTTCAAATCAAAAAAGAAATCTCAAAAAAACTAGGAAGGATTATCCTTAAATAATCTGGATTACTTTATATCTTTCAATCTTAACTGAAGAGAGACAACTCCATTCCATTCATTTTCTTCAATACAATAACAAATATCAAAGGATTGATTTCCATTGGTGATATCTAGCTTAGGAGCCATTCCAAAACCAATTGCATTAATTTTATTGCTTTTTTTAGAATCGGTAATCGATAACTTCAAATGAGTTTGGTCTTTGCCAATTGCTTTACCATAGCCACTATCAAAAATATTTTCGGTGATAAAGACTGGCCTTCCATTACCTGGCCCAAATGGTGCCATTTGCTTAATTAATCGATAAGTCTTATTATCGATTTCATTAAAATCTAAGGTGTTGTCTATTAATATTTCTGGATGTAACTGATCTTCAGTTATCGATTCGCTTACTGCCTTTTCGAAAGCTTCAATAAATAGACTTAAGTTTTCCTTTTTTATAGATAGGCCTGCAGCATATTTATGTCCGCCAAACTGCTCTACTAAATGAGCGCAAGCATCTATTGCATTGTACACATCAAAACCCGACACAGAACGAGCAGAGCCTACTAGAAAGCCTTTGTTTTCTGTAAGAACAATAGTTGGTCTATAATACTGCTCTATAACTCTAGAGGCAACAATTCCTATAACACCTTTATGCCAATCTGATTTAAACACAACCGTAGATTTTCTTTCTGGCAACACCAATTGCAAAGCTTCTTCTGTTATAGAAGCATCAAGTTCTTTTCTGGTCTTATTATTGGCTTCTATTAATTGAGCTAATTCTAAAGCAAGCTGATAATCGGTTTCAATTAATAATTCTACTGCTTTTTTTGCGTGGTCGATTCTTCCTGCTGCATTAATTCTTGGAGCAATTCCAAAAACAACATCGGAAATAACATACTCTTCTTTAGTTCTTTGACTAGCAGCAATTAATGCTTTTAAGCCTGGCCTAGGGTTAGTGTTTATTTGTTTTAAGCCATAGAAAGCCATTACCCTATTCTCTCCTGTGATTGGCACTATATCGGCAGCGATACTAACAGCAAGCAAATCCATTAAATGAGTTATTTTTTCAAACTCAATATTTTGATCAATGCAATAAGCCTGTATTAATTTAAAGCCTACACCACAACCAGATAGCTCGGTGTATGGATATTCGCAATCTTCTCTTTTAGGATCGAGTACAGCAACCGCATTTGGCAAAGTTAATCCAGGACGGTGGTGATCGCAGATTATAAAATCTATGTTTTTTTCATTAGCATAATCAACTTTTTCATTTGCTTTAATACCACAGTCTAAAGAAATAATCAGTGAATAATTATGTTGGGAAGCATAATCAATTCCCAAAAAAGAAACACCATAACCTTCATTGTATCTATCCGGAATGTAATAGTGAGCGTTAGCGCTAATCTGCTTTAAAAAAGTATGCATCATAGAAACTGAAGTAGTTCCATCGACATCATAATCTCCGTAAACTAATATTTTTTCATTATTGGAAATGGCAGTATGTAGCCTATCTACCGCAACCCTCATATCCTTCATTAAAAAAGGATCATGAAGATGGTCTAATTGAGGTCTGAAAAATAGTTTTGCTTCTTCGAAAGTGCTAATATCCCTTTGAGCTAGTAATGTCGCTATAATTGGCGGAACACCTAAGCTTTCTTTAAAAGATTGGACTACCTCAAGATCTGGAGTAGATTTTATGGTCCATTTAGTCGTCATTGTTTTGATTCATTATATGAGTCTGTAATAAAACAGAATGTTTGTGAATTAATTCAAATAACTCTGAAACCATGCTCTTGTCTATCTCCTTACTATTTGCCCAGTCTTGTCTTGTTTTGATAATTTCGAACCACCTCTGAATTTGTAAAATAGTAACTCCGTTTTGTTTTTTGAATCTCCCAATTTCTTTAACAAGCTCAGTTCTTTTACCTATTGTGTTAATGAGCTCATTATCGATAGCGTCAATCTTCTGGCGAATTACATCTAATTGAGAATTAAAATCTTGATTTTGGGCTACTTCTGTTCTTAAAACTAAGGATTGAATCAATTGGTTTAACTGATCAGGCGTTATTTGTTGTTGAGCATCACTTAATGCTATTTTAGGATTAAAATGAGTTTCAATCATAAGGCCATCCATATTTAAATCCATGGCAGTTTGAGAGACTTCTTTAATCATAGTCGGGCTACCAGAAATATGACTTGGATCGCAAATAATTGGCAGGTCGGGGTGCATTCTTTTTAGCTTTATAGCTAATTCCCATTTTGGTTCGTTTCTGAAAACAGATTGTTCAAGAGTAAAAAATCCGCGATGAATTGCCGCAATATCTTTTACCCCTACCATCATAAGCCTTTCTATTGCTCCCATCCATAAACTTAATTCAGGATGAAGCGGATTCTTAACCATAACGGTTGCGTCAACTCCTTTTAGGGCTTCGGCAATTTCTTGAACATAAAAAGGATTAACGGTTGTTCTAGCCCCTATCCACAACACATCAATATTAGCTTCTAAACACTTTTCTACATGCTCTGGAGTGGCTACTTCTGTAGCAACTTTTAAATGTGTTTGACTTTGTACTTCTTTTAACCATTCTAAGGCTGGTGCTCCAACGCCTTCAAAAGAGTTAGGACGTGTTCTTGGCTTCCAGACGCCTGCTCTAAAAATAGAAACGTCTTTACTAAGGCTCTTGGCTGTAGTAAGCATTTGCTCCTGGCTTTCTGCGCTACAAGGGCCAGCAATTATTAAAGGTTTTTTTAATTGGTTAGGGTTAAAAATCATTCCTTTTTTCCTTCTAAAATAATTACAAATTCTCCTTTAGGGTCTTTCTCTTTAAAGTGAGTGATAACTTCAGATAAAGAACCTCTTACTGTTTGCTCAAACTTTTTACTTATTTCTCTTGAAACCGATACATAGCGATCTTCTCCCATAAATTCGGAAAATTGATCTAAGGTTTTGATTACTCTGTAAGGAGATTCGTAAAAAATCATTGTTTTGGTTTCTTGTGCTAATAATTGAAGCCTAGTTTGGCGACCTTTCTTAACAGGCAAAAAACCTTCAAAAACAAATTTTTCACATCCTATACCTGAATTAACTAAAGCAGGAACAAAAGCAGTTGCACCTGGCAAACAATCGACTTCAATGTCGTTTTTAATACATTCTCTTACTAAAAGGAAGCCAGGATCTGAAATGGCAGGTGTACCAGCATCAGAAATCAAAGCAATCGATTCTCCTGTTAAAATTTTATCTACCCACTTTTGCAAAGAACGATGTTCGTTATGCATGTGATTAGAAGACATTGGGGTTGTTATAGAATAATGACTCATCAATTTTGCACTCGTACGAGTGTCTTCAGCAAGTATTAAATCTACTTCGTTAAGAACTCTTTGAGCTCTGAAAGTAAAATCTTCTAAATTACCAATAGGTGTAGGTACCACATACAATTTTGACATGGTACAAATTTACATGAAAAAGGGGTAAAATTCTAACTCCGGACTGATTCTTATAGTAGGCGCAGGAAGTTTAATATAATTAAGCCAATGCTTCCATTTTCTAGCTCGAGGAGAGTCCCACTTTTTTAAAACTTGAAGCATATCGTAATCTAGAGATATGTATATTTCATTATTACCACCAACCTTAGTATTAGAAACAAGAGTCTGAGTGTCATCTAAACCAAAGCCTATAGCTATTCCTACATCAATACCTTTCTTTTTAAAAGGATAAACACTAAGCCAATAAGTTTGGTTTACATAATCGTCTTGGTAGGCATGTTTATAGGGTGGAGAGTCTGGTTTTTGTATAGTCCCTAACTCCCAATATGTATTACTCCTTTTATAATAACTAAACTTAAAATCGACATATTCACCAAGCGGAGAATATCGTTCAAAATAAGGAACAAATGCTCCGATAGTCCCAGCACCATAATCCCACACACTAAAACCCCATGAAGGAGCGTATGCATCTTTCATTTCTATAGACAACTGGATAAACGAACCCATGGCAGCGCCATACAAATATGATTGCCTTTCTTTTACGCCAGACCATTCTAATGACGACTGGAAAAGGTCAGCGACTAAAATTCCACCAAAAAAATGGCCTCCCTTATCAATATTTTTTGCGTAACGAAGATCAGAGCCATCGTCAAAATGAAATTCACTTGATTGATCACTCCACCAAGCATTCTGAATATAGATGTAAGAACCACCTAAAACAGCCACAGCACTTCCTGCTGTTAAAGATAATCGTCCGTAATTAACAGAAGAAGTATCTTGTTGACCGTAACAGGAAGATACCATAATAATTGATGACAGAATAGCAAGAAAAAAGGTTCTCATTTAAATTAATTTAAATCAATGCTTACATTTGCCAAAGTTAATACATTGTACAATCTAAAAGGTATAATAAATTGCAAAAAGGAAAATTAGAAATAATTTGTGGCTCTATGTTTTCTGGCAAAACAGAAGAGCTTATAAGAAGAGTAAAGCGAGCTAGATTCGCTAAACAAAAAGTAATTGTCTTTAAGCCTAGTATAGATACTAGGTTTAATAAAGATAAAATCGTTTCTCACGACTCTAGCACAATTGACTGTGTGGTAATTAACAAGCCTATAGAAATGGTTACCTTAGCTGCAAAATATGATGTAATAGGAATTGATGAAATTCAATTTTTTGATGATTCTATTATAGATTGCTGCAACACACTTATACAAAAAGGAAAAAGAATAATAGGAGCTGGGCTAGATATGGATTACGAAGGAAATCCCTTCGGACCAACTCCAAAGTTGTTAGCCATTGCTGATGAAGTTAGTAAGGTTAGGGCAATTTGTACCAAATGCGGAAAATCAGCTAATTTCTCTCATAGAATAGTAGCCGGAGAAAGCCAAGTTATGCTAGGCGAAAAAAACGAATACCAACCAAGATGTCGAAATTGTTTTATTAAATAAGTCATATGCCACAAAATCACGAAACCATTCTGTACGTTGACTTAAAACAATTGCAAAAAAATTACACCTATTTAAAAAGTCTACTATCAAAAAATACTAAAACGATTGCCGTTGTTAAGGCCCACGGATATGGTTTAGGAGACATTGAAATAAGTAAAAAGTTAGAAAAACTTGGAGTAAACTCTCTATGGGTAGCAGATTTTGAAGAAGGTGTTAATCTTAGAAAAAACGGAATAAAAATCCCTATAATAGTAGCAAACCCCGGCGCAAAAAGCCACCAAACCATAATTGACAACAAACTAGAGCCAGTAATTTACAATTTGAGACTTTTGTCTATTTATATTGAAAGTAAAACTGCACTAAACATTCATTTAAAACTAAATAGCGGAATGAATCGCTATGGTTTTGACTCCGAAGATATTGAAGAGTTAGTTTTGTTACTGCAAAAAAATCCTTTCTTAAAAGTGTCTTCTATTTGTTCTCACCTATCATCAAGTAATGACCCTAGTCAAGACGGGTTTTCAGAAAAACAAATAGTGTTATTTGAAAAAGCCTATACTAAAATACATCAAGGATTAGGATATAAAACAGACACCCATATTTTAAATAGTAATGGTGTTTTAAGGTTTGCAATAAAAGATAATACTGTAAGATTAGGAATTGCTTTATATGGCATAACAGAAAACCCTAATCTAAAACAAATCTGTTCTTTACACTCTACTATTTCTCAAATAAGGAAAATAGAAAAAGGTGCAATAGTAGGATACCAAAACGCATTTGTTGCCAAAAAAGAAATGAAAATTGCACTCATACCTATTGGATATGGAGACGGTATTAACCGAAAATTAGGAGAAGGGCATGGATCAGTTTTGATTGCTAATAAACTTTGTGCTATAATTGGCCAAGTAAGCATGGATAGTCTAATGGTTGATATTAGCAGCAGTGATGCTAAAGAAGGAGATGAAGTTATTTTATTCGACAATCAACTTACACTGCAAAAGATAGCTAACGACTTAGATACAATTCCTTATGAAATAATGGGCACTCTAAATAGAAGAATAAAAAGAGTCTACTTAGACGAGTAAGCTGAAAACGTAGCCGAAAGAAATACATACAAAATTGCCGAATTATGGTTTTGCAAAAATGAATCGCTACACATTGCCAACAAAAACAATACAGGAAATAACATTCTTATTTTAGAAAAACTTCTGGCTTTATATTCCTTTATCTGAAAATAAAAAATTAGGATTAAAAGTGTTAGTCCTATTATTCCTAACTCAAAGAACACAAACAAAAAGTTATTGTGAGGTGTTTTGTGTTGCGATTGTAAACTTGCAACAGCATGATTTCCCATAGTAGAAATCTCCTCAACAAAACTGCCTGTTCCATAACCAATAAATGGTTTTTCTTTTATTTTTTCAATCGAGTATTTAGCTAAATTATATCTGGTAGAAATCGAATTATCTTTATTTGTGTCAAATTCTAATACGTTAGTATAAGTAGCATTAACTCTTCTATTAAAATCGGCTGAATAATTATAACTAACAAAAAGTATGATACAAATTGCAGCTATAGAGGCCAACAAAGCAAGTCCCTTTTTAGCAAAAAAATAGAAGGTGAAAAAGAAAGCAATTATTATAAATAAAATATGACCAGCTCTTCCAGGCTCTGTATAAAGGCTTGCAACCATTAATAAAGAACTTATAACAAGCAAAACTTTAGCCTTCTTATGTGCAATTTTAAATATAGCTGTGCAGCAAATAAGAAGTGCAAAAGCAAGAAATAAATTATGGTAATTATAATCCATAAAAGAAGACATGCCATAAGAATTAGAAAATATCTTATCTACTTTTGCCAATCGAGGAATTATTTTATTGTTTATTAACAAGGCCAAAACAGAAGAAAAAGTAGTTGCTGATA
>JABAYQ010000050.1:0-5337 GCA_018608925.1 Cryomorphaceae bacterium
TGAGAAGATTTTTACTTTGCGCAGCTATATTTATATATGCTAGCACTTTATTCGATGTTATCGATAAGGGATTTCCCGAAATTGTTGAATTTGTAAACGATAATAGAAAGTTTGAAGAATCTCCAAATCTTCAGCGTGAAGATGTTATATGGTTTATTATGATCATTTTCGCAGCTAATAACCATCGTCTTATTGAGTTTTTTGATGATTCTACAGTTGACAAATTTCATTTGTCAAGCCTTAACGAATTGATCAAATACATAGACATGGAAGAGGAACTAGTCCGTGAGATGTTTATGGATTACGAGAAATTCTTTAAAGAACAGCTAATTGAAGATGCTTCTGTCGAAAAAGCGATGGCTAAAAGTATTTTTGTGAAATATAATCTAAATGATTTTCAAGGAGATTTATTGAAAAATCAAAACGAACCAAATCCTGTATTTCTTCAAGAGTTAACTGACTTGTTGGGTCTGTTTACTTGGAACTGGTCTGACTACCTTATTAAATTTAAAGTAATAGATTAGAAACGTACTCCTGTGTAATTAGATGGAGTAATTTCTTTCAATTCATTCTTTAGCTCATTGCTGATGTTTAGAGAATCTATAAATGCTGCAATACTTTGTTGATTGATTGCTTCATTTGTTCTAGTCAATCCTTTAAGTGCTTCGTAAGGTTTAGGATATCCTTCTCTTCTTAAAATCGTTTGAATAGCTTCTGCAACTACTGCCCAGTTTTCTTCTAGGTCTTTAGCGATAGCCTCTTCGTTTAAAATGAGTTTGTCTAGTCCTTTTAAGATTGATTTAAAAGCAATTATAGTGTGAGCCATAGGAACGCCTACATTTCTCAATACAGTAGAATCCGTTAAGTCTCTCTGAAGTCTTGATATTGGTAGTTTAGCCGATAGATGTTCGAATATAGCGTTTGCTATTCCTAAGTTTCCTTCTGCATTTTCGAAATCAATAGGATTAACTTTATGTGGCATAGCGGAAGATCCGACTTCTCCTGCTTTTATTTTTTGTTTGAAATAGTTCATAGAAACATAGCTCCATACATCTCTACTCAAATCGATAAGAATGTTATTCACTCTTTTAAAATTATCGAAAAGTGCAGCAAGATTGTCGTAATGCTCTATTTGTGTAGTAACTTGAGATCTATCTAAGTCTAACTTTTCTTCTAAAAAATGGTTAGCAAAATCGATCCAATCTATGTTTGGGTATGCAATATGGTGCGCATTAAAATTTCCTGTCGCTCCACCAAATTTAGCTGAGAAAGGAATAGTGTTTAAAAGTCCGATTTGTTTTTCCAATCGTTCTATAAAAACCATTATTTCTTTGCCTAATCTTGTAGGTGATGCTGCTTGTCCGTGTGTTCTAGCTAGCATTGGTATTTCAGCCCATTCGTCTTTTAAATCAACTAGTTTGTTAATTAAATCTAAATAGTTTGGTATATAAACATCACTTACAGAGTCCATTATTAATAATGGAGTAGCGGTATTATTAATGTCTTGAGAGGTAAGTCCGAAATGAATAAACTCTTTGTATTTTTCTAATCCTAATTTGTCAAACTCTTCTTTAATAAAGTACTCTACAGCTTTAACATCGTGATTAGTTACTTTTTCAATTTCTTTAATTTTTAAAGCATCCTCATTACTGAACTCAGTATATATGGTTTTTAAATTGTCAAATAACGCTTTGTCAAAATCTTGTAATTGAGGTAAAGGTATTTCACACAAACAAATGAAATATTCTATTTCGACTTTTACTCTATATTTAATTAAAGCAGCTTCGGAATAAAAAGCGCTTAACTCTGATGTTTTAGATTGGTATCTTCCGTCAATAGGAGAAATTGCTGTAAGAGGAGTGTGCATTTTTGTTTGTTTTAATTTGATGGCAATTTACATTTTTTGAATTATTTTATAGGTATAAAAAAAGCGAAATCAATTGATTTCGCTTTTAAGTGTTAGCTAGATTATTTTATTGTTTTATAATCAAATGCTCTGCTTTTTTATGCCCTTGCATAATCGATAAATTATAGATTCCACTTTCGAGGTGTCTCATGTCAATTTTTAAAGATTGAGAGCCTTGAGTTGCATTATATATTGTTTGGTAAACCAATTGCCCTGCTATAGAATAGATTTTTATACTAACGTTTTCTTCTACAGACTGAAATTGAATTTTTACTATGTCCGTTGTTGGGTTTGGACTTAATTCTAATTTAAAGTCGTTCCAATGCTTAATGTCTGTTACACATGCAGCTGTACATTCTTCCACAGAAGAATATTCGCCATCTCCTGTTCCGGGATCAATACATCCGTTTGCGAGACAATTGTAAGATTCAGCAACGTTAGTGTTTCCAGTTATTTCTATAACTCTTGATTGAAGCACAATTTGATCGTCTTCATTTTGTATGTAAACAATCACTCTGCAATTTCCAAGTCCATTCCATGTATTATAGCCTTCTGCTTCTACATTTCCGTAAGCAAAAAATCCTTCTTCATTAATTGTAATGGTGTTTCCTGAAGTTAAATTGGCAGTTGTTCCTGAAGAGTTAGGCAACATTTTTCGTGCTACTTGGTAAAACTCTGTTTCACCATTACTGCCTAAAGAATTATTATATTCATCTTCGACGATAACGATATGAACTGTTGAGTTAGGATAATCTTGGTAAGAAGTAATACTTAAGTCTACAGTAAGATCATTTCCTTCTTCCGAAACGGCAGTACCGCTTATATCAATAAAACATGGTTCGTTTTTGTGGTCATCTATTTCAGTTTGAGATGAGCTAGTGGAAGTTCCGTCAATTTCTGCGCTAGGAATGCCCGTAACGCCATAGTAGCTTGATCTGTTGGTTACATCTGAATTGTACGATTGATCTGGTGCTCCTGGGTAGCTTTCTTGAAATTTAATTGCATTAACCCCAGAATTATTAATGTTATTTACATCATTAGCATTTAGAAGCACTTGAAAACCTGGATTGAATGTAGCGCAAGGTCCGCAGGTATTACTGGTGAAGTGTTCGTATAATGGAATTCTTTCGCTTAAAAACGGATAAGAATTAATTTGAGAACTTTGACTATTATTTGTTTCGTCAATATCCATTGCTCCATTTACGTTTTCGATAGTAACCGTTATATCTGTTGTTGTTTGGCTATCAATGTTTAACAAATCTCCATGTGTGAAGTCATAGGTTTCCAGATTAGCAATATTTAAACCACTAAAGTTTTCTGTATAGTTATCCGTACCATCTGTCCAAGTAATATCAAATGATGTAATATTCTCTTCTCCATAATTTAAAACAGTTCCCATGATTTCTACATTTAAAGGGAATTGGATGTTTGATGGTGTGTTAATACTTGTTAGGTAGGCGTCGAGTCCAATAGGCTCGTAAGGAGTGTGGCTAATAACAATGTCGTCAACATAGAACTGATTGCCTTGAAGTGGGAAGATGTCAAGTGATGCAATTGCGTTTTCTGTATTTTCGAAACTGCCTATTTCTTGACCATCGATACTAAGTGTCCAGATGTTTAGAGTGACATTAACTTCAATCTTAACGTCAAACCAAACGTTAAAAGGATAGGTTGTCTCTATGAAAGTGGTAGCACCTCCTCCAGTAGCTAGTCTAAATGTTCCATCTGTTTCCATGAAGCAATCTACAGCCCATGTTTGTCCTATTTCTTCTTCTGCTTGAAGGTTGAAATATGCTCCCGTTCCATTGTTTACAAAGAAGCTTGCCTCGAAAGAAAATTCTCCTTCTGTGAATAGGCTTCCAAATGGTAAAACTACATCTTGAGGGCCGCCAGTGGCTGCAGACGAACTGTAGAAAGTAGAGTTGGTTCCACTGTTTGCGTTTGCATCGCTAATTACTACGTCTTCAGCACCTCCAGTTGTTCCAGATCAAGTAGTCCATGAGGGAGATGTAGCCCCAAGGTAATCCCCTGAGTTATAGGATTCAAAGTCGTCGCTAAAATTGTATTGAGCTACTGAAATAGTAGAGTACAATAAACCCAATACTAAATAAATATGTTTCATGGTGTTTTTTTTTGTTAAATAATAAGTCATAAAAATACAACTATAAAAACTTAATGCTACATAATTTTATAAACTATATGTAAATTTGTGGTATGGATATAGTAGTTTTAGTTATTAGTATTGTTTTAATGCTCGTTGGTCTTATAGGATGTTTTTTTCCTGTGATACCTGGCCCTCCATTGTGTTACGTCTCTTTATTGGTCATTCATTTCTTTTCATCTTATTCTATTGCGCTTGATTTTTTGGTTAATTGGGCCATTATAATGGTTGCAATAACTGTATTAGATATTTGGTTGCAGATATATGGTGTCAAAAAGTTTGGAGGTAAAAAAATGGCTATTAGAGGCTCTACTATAGGACTAATTCTCGGACTTTTTATTCCTCCTTTTGGCTTTGTTCTCGGCCCATTTATAGGAGCTTTCGTTGGTGCTTACTTAGAGTCCACAGATAAAGATTTTATTCAAGTAACTAAAATTGCTTTTGGCTCATTCATTGGTTTACTAAGCGGTGTAGTTCTGAAAGTAGTGGTCTGTAGCGTTATGATTTTTCAACTTTTTAGTTCTATCTAATTATGACAAAATTAAAAATAGCTACTATTTCTTACCTTAACAGTATTCCTTTTGTTTATGGCTTAGAAAATAGCAATATAAACATGGATCTTACTTTAGGTATGCCTTCGGTTTGTGCTCAAAAATTATTAAACAAAGAGGTAGATTTAGCACTCGTTCCTGTTGCTGTTTTGCCAAAATTAAAGCAATACCATCTTGTTGGAGATTCCTGCATAGGTTCGTCAGGAAAAGTAGAGACCGTTTGTTTGTTTAGTGAGGTTCCTCTTGATCAGATAGATACTATATTGCTTGATTATCAGTCACGTACATCGGTAGAATTAGTGAAGGTATTGTGTAAGCGATACTGGAAAATAAATCCAACTTTTATAGATGCTAAAGCTGGTTATGAAAAGAAAATCGGCGCTAATGTTGCTGGATTGATTATAGGAGACAGGGCATACCAATACACCAATAACTATAAGTATGTTTTCGACTTATCAGAACAATGGCAGTTGTTTACGGGATTGCCGTTTGTTTTTGCTTGTTGGGTTTCTATTAATAAGCTAGACCCTTCTGTTGAAAAAGAATTTTCTAAAGCCATTGATTATGGACTTTCTAATTTGGATAAAGCTTTGAATGAACTTAAAGAAAATTTCGATACTTCAATAGATAAAAAACAATACCTAACAGATGTTATTAGCTATAAGCTAGATAAGGACAAAGTAAAAGCAATGAAGCTTTTTCTTCAGTACTTATAAGGA
>JABAYQ010000050.1:5347-7413 GCA_018608925.1 Cryomorphaceae bacterium
AGAGACAGCTTTTTAACTGGCTTCTTTTTGTTTTGCTCAATCTTATTTAAGATACTTGCTTCGTCAATAAAATATTTTCTCATTACAAACTGCTGTCCGAATGTTACCATATTTGCTAAGAAGTAGTAGTAGCTTAATCCTGCCGCATAGTTGTTAAAGAAGCCTAAGAACATAATTGGCATTAAGTACATCATCCATTTCATTTGAGCCATTTGAGGTCCGCTCATTTGGTTATTCATCCTGGTATATAATAAGGTAGAAACGGTCATTAATAGAGTAAACAAACTAACGTGGTCTCCATAGAATGGAATTTCGAAAGGAAGGTTTAAAATAGAATCGTAAGAAGATAAATCATCTGCCCAAAGAAACTTTTGTTGTCTTAGCTCTATGCTTGCTGGGAAAAATCTAAAAAGTGCAAATAATATTGGCATTTGCAAAAGCATCGGAAGGCATCCTCCAAGTGGATTAACACCTGTCTTTTTGTAAAACGCCATCACTTCTTGCTGCGCTTTCATAGGATCTTTATCCTTGTGCTTCTCCTGAATTTTATCAATTTCAGGCTTTAGAACTTTCATCTTAGCTTGAGAAAGATATGCTTTGAGTGTGAATGGCGCTAATGCCATTTTAATAATGAAAGTCATTATTAAAATAATGATTCCGTAGTTAGAAATCCAAGAGCTTAAAAAGTTGAAAATAGGAATAACAGCATATTTATTTACCCATCTGAATATACCCCAACCTAATGGAATCATCTTTTCTAAATCTAGATCATAACTCGTTAAAGTCTGGTAATGATTAGGTCCGAAATAGAATTGCATTGCATTTTTTTCCTCTGTTTTATGACCATATGGCAGAGTGATATTTGCACTTAAATTACGAACATAGTTCTTCGAAAATTCGTTTGTTGTAGCCGATACGCTAGTCGATTTTTCAAAGCCTTGATTGTTTATTAAAACAGAACTAAAAAACTGGTGCTTGAAGCCTATCCATTGTACTTTTCCTATTAATTCTTCCTCGTCATCTTTGGTTTCAGAAAGATAATCTACTTCATCATTTAAATATTTGAAATAGGTCGTAGAATACAAACGCTCATTTTCTAGACTTTTCTCAGTATGAGGTAAGTTTAATGACCAGTCCAGTTCCATTGCATTTTGGTTTGCCGGAATTAAGTTTTGAAGATTAGAATTGTTAATCTCGAAATCAACCATGTAGTCGTCTGGTCGTAGACTATATACATATTCTAGATAACCTCCGTTATCTGCAAGCAAACGCATGCTAACGCTATTGTCTGACTGATCATAAGAAGAGAAAAATAATTCTTCAGTATTTATGATTCTGTTTTCTGAGAAAAATGAAATATTAAATTTAGAAGAGTCCTCAGAAATTAAATTTAGAGAATCTCCTTTTGATGTCACATATTCTTTTAGAATTGCAGAAATTATTCTTCCTCCTTTAGGAGAGATAGTTAATTCTATTTTTTCGTTTTCTATTAGAATAGGAGTATTGTCTCCCTCAGCAGAAACAGCAAACGAACCATATTGGTTGGAATATTGTTCAGGATTAATAGTTGTTAATGTAGAAGCTGCAAATTCTGCTTTTTCGAATTCTGTTGTTGTGTTAGCTTGTTCTTCTAATACAACAGTTTCAGTTTTAGCTTCTTGTGGTGCTTTAATTACTGGTGGGTAAAGGTAGTTGTATCCGAATACGATTGCTACAATTAGCACGACTCCTGTTATGGAATTTTTGTCCATCTTATTTTTTTGATTTAGAGTAATTAATGGCAGCTGCAACAAAACCTACAAACAATGGCTGTGGGTTGGTTACAGTGCTTTTATATTCTGGGTGAAATTGTACTCCAACGAAAAAAGGATGAGAAGGAATTTCTACAATTTCTACTAAATTAGAATTAGGATTTACTCCTGTAGCCTTCATTCCTTTGTCTTGGAATTGTGTTAAATAATCATTATTAAATTCAAAGCGGTGACGGTGTCTCTCCTCAATTGTTTCTTTACCATAACAATCGTAAGCTTTACTTTCTTTCTCAAGCTTACATGGATAAGACCCTA
>JABAYQ010000124.1:0-3095 GCA_018608925.1 Cryomorphaceae bacterium
GAGTAAACAGATACTATCGATTCGCCAATAGTCATATCATAAACACCCCACTCTGGAGCGAATAAAACCTGGTCTTGAAAAGTAACCGTACAGTCATTAAATGTCATGAGCATGTTTACTCCTTTTCTATTCTTCCAAATATTACTTAATAGACCATTAACTACAACTCCACTCTCAAATTCCAACAAAACCATTTTTCCAGAAACAATTCCCAAATCTTTGAGCTGATCCATACTCAAAGATTCTATAGCAGTATCATGATTTTTCAGTTTACCAATCGGAGAACCGAATCCATCCATATGATAGTGCTTACTATGACCTACTAATTCTTGATCTTGCCAAGCTAGTGCGCTAGCAGAAGAAGTCGAGAGGTAAATAGCTTTGTCCTCTTTTTCAATAATTTTGGAAAAGACTCCAGAAACCTGAATTCCTGAACTATATTCTGCAGTACAGGTGTTTTTTGACTCTATTGCTTTTTTCAAACCAAAAGCACCACCCTTTCTTAAAGACATAGAATAAGCAAACTCTTCTAAAATTTGAGTTAAATGTCTGTAATTGGGTGTAACGTATAATTGCGGTTGTGGTTCGGTGATATCGAAAGAACGATGAATAGCATCTATAGAGTATGGGATTTTCTTTACTTCATCCTTCATACAACTTTCGCTTTCTCCTATAGAAGATAAAAGCCCTGCTCCATATATTTTCGGATCATCTAAAGACCCTATAAGTCCATATTCTACTGTCCACCAGTGCAAATTTCTAATTTTAGCCATTTCGGACGGCTCGCCCATGTTTTGTTGAATCAGATCAATATCCTTTTCAGCCTGATCAACATCTTGTTGAGGAGTACCAGGATCTTCTTTTATAATAGATAAGTGGCGAATAGCTTGAAATAATTCGAAATCTTTAGCTGAAGAAATTGCCTTTGAACCTATTTCTCCAAACAACCTTAAATATTCTGCATAAGCAGAATCAGCAATAATCGGAGCATGTCCGGCAGCTTCATGAAGAATATCAGGAGCTGGAGTATATTCAATATGTTCTAATTGTCTGATATCGGCAGCAATTACAAGCACTTTGTAGGCTTGAAACTCCATGAAAGCCGAAGGAGGTAAGAATCCGTCTACACAAACACATCCCCAGCCAATTTTGCCAAGGATATCATTCATATGTTGAATATTTGGAATTCTATCGATTGTTATTCCGGTCTTTTCAAGACCATTAATATAAGAGGAATCAGCAACCTTAGATAGATATGCGACATTTTTTCGCATTACGTATCTCCAAACTGCATGATCAATAGGTGTATATTTTGGATAATTTTGAGGTACTACAAACTGTCTTAGACGAGAAGGTAGATTTGCTACTTGGTGATTATCAAAGTCGAAAAAATCATTTTTCATGTTTGGCTGTAATTTAATACGTAAAAAATAGAGATGTCTATTTCAAGAAATTAAAGTAATGTCTACTTTAATTTTTTACTCAATGCGTTTTGGAAAATATCCGTAAACTCTTCTATGTTTCCAAAAGCTTGACCATCTACTCTAATGTCTCCTCTGGTTACATGCCCTAATAACATAAAAGGAACTTTGTGTTGATGAAGAATATCTATAAGATTTTCTTCGCCAGTTTCACTAACTGAAACTACTACTCTACTAGGCGCTTCCCCAAATAAGAATGCATCTTCTCTAACATCAGAGCTTGTGGTTATGTCAAATCCTAATTGATTAGGAATAGCACTTTCCAAAAGGTTAACGAATAATCCGCCATCGGCAATATCGTGTGCTGATGAAATCGCTTTTTTAGAGATCAAATCTTTTATTAGTTGTTGTAAAGAAAACTCTTTATCTAAATCAAAAGGAGGAGTCGAACTATTCTTAACGTTGTGATAAGAAGCTAAATACTCAGAAGAGTTAATATCGTCGTGAAATTCTCCAATAGTATAGATTAAATCGCTTTTTCCTTTATAGTCTAGAGACATAATGTTAGACTTATCTTCCACAACACCCAACATACCTATAGTAGGAGTTGGGAAAACAGGAACTTCCTTGCCGTCAATAGCTGTTTGGTTGTAAAAACTAACATTTCCACCTGTAACAGGAGTACCAAATTTGAGGCAAGCTTCGGACATTCCTTTAATCGCACCAACAAATTGCCAGTATACTTCTGGATTATAAGGATTACCAAAGTTTAAGCAATTGGTAATTGCACTTGGTTCTCCACCCGAACAAACAATATTTCTTGCTGCTTCGGCTACCGCCATTGCAGTTCCTACATGCGGATCTGCATTTACCATTCTGGCATTACAGTCAACAGTCATTGCTAAAGCTTTATTGGTTCCTTTAATATTAACTACTGCCGCATCTTTTGGCGAATTAGTTCCCATGTTAATAGTTCCTACCATAGAATCGTACTGTTCGTAGACCCATTTTTTAGAAGCAATATTAGGATGAGCACATAAAAATTTAGCAACTTTCAATAAATTAGAAGGTTGTTCTATGCTGTCAATAGTAAACTTTTTGAACTCTTTGTAATAAGCAGGCTCAGTATATTCTCTTGTATAAATTGGAGCACCTCCACCAAGAACTAAGTCATCAGCAGGAACGTCAGCAACTAACTCATCATACATATAGTACTTAAGTCTTTTTTCTGTTGTAACAACTCCTATTTCTTCACAACTTAAATCCCACTTATCATATATTTCTTGAACAACGCTTTCTTTACCCTTGTGAACAACGATAAGCATTCTCTCTTGAGATTCGGAAAGTAAAATTTCCCAATCTTTCATGTCTTCTTGTCTAGTTGGCACTTTGTCAAGATGAATTATCATCCCATGCTCACCAGCAGCACTCATTTCTGAAGTAGAACAAGTAATACCCGCAGCACCCATATCTTGCATACCAACAATAGCATCTGTTTTTCCTAATTCTAGAGTTGCTTCCAGTAGAAGTTTTTCTTGGAAAGGATCTCCTACCTGTACAGCTGGTAAATCATTAGCCGAATCTTCGGTAATATCTTTAGAAGCAAAAGCTGCTCCGTGAATACCATCTTTTCCGGTTCTAGAACCAACAATAAATACTGGGTTTCCTGCACCA
>JABAYQ010000124.1:3105-7008 GCA_018608925.1 Cryomorphaceae bacterium
GTTCTCCACCTACAATCGGAATACCGAATGCGTTTCCATAATCTCCAATTCCTTTAACAACTCCTTTAACAAGCCATTTTGTTCTATCTAACTCAATATTTCCAAACCTCAACGAATTAAGCTGAGCAATTGGTCGAGCTCCCATAGTAAAGATGTCTCTATTTATACCTCCTACTCCTGTAGCAGCGCCTTGATAAGGCTCTAATGCAGATGGGTGGTTGTGGCTTTCAATTTTGAAAGCACAAGCAAGTCCGTCACCAATATCTACTAATCCGGCATTTTCTTCACCAGCTTTTACAAGCATGTGAGGGCCATCTTTAGGTAAAGTTTTCAACCAAGTAATCGAGTTTTTATAAGAACAGTGCTCTGACCACATTACCGAGAAGATACTCATTTCAGTAAAGTTAGGAGTCCTTCCTAATATCGATATTATCTGATCAAACTCTTCTGGTCTAAGACCTAGTTCTTGGGCTTGTTCTAATGTTGCTAATGTTGTTGTTGCTTGTAAAGACATCTATAATATTATGTAAGTCACAAAATTAAATATATAAAAGAAAAATACAGAGAAAAAAAGACTGTTTTTTATAAAGTTTTCAAACTAATTATTAGTAGACAATTCTATCTTTAGAATCGTACCAATTCTGATAGCTTTGCTGATAAGTATTCTCTACTTCTTTTCTCTTAATTTTCATCGACGGAGTAAGTAAATTGTTTTCCATTGTCCATTCGGTATCAATAACCACCATTTTTCTTAGGTGCTCGTGCTGTTCGAATTTAAGATTTACAATATCTAATGTCTTTTTCAGACTATTAGTTAATGCTTCTTTATCTTTTGTTTTTCCGTAATCAGAAATAGTTACCAAAGCTATTGGCTGAGGCAATCCGCTACCAACCACGCAAACCTGCTCAATATTTTTATTAGCAGATAGCTTCATTTCGATTGGTGCAGGAGCAACATACTTAGCTTTAGACGTTTTAAACAAGTCTTTAACCCTTCCAGTAATTTTCAGGAATCCTTGATCGTCAATAAAACCTTCGTCACCAGTATATAACCATCCGTCTTTAATTGCTTCGCTACTTAACTTCTCTTCTTTATAGTAACCATCCATTAAAGCAACGTGCTTAATTAGTATCTCTTTTTCGTTGCTAAGCTTTACTTCGCAGTTAGGAAGCGCTTTACCAACAAATCCGAATTTGATTTGATCGTTTAGAGTTACGTGAGAATAGCAACAGTTTTCGGTCATAGCATAAGCCTCTTGTAATTCTATCCCTAATCTTTTAAACCAATTAAGAACAGAAACAGGTATTGGAGCCGCACCTGTAAATACGTTGGTAGCATTTTGCAATCCTAATCCCGATTTAATTTTCTTTTTAATTAAAGAAGAAATCCCAGGAATAGCTAAAAGTACATTTAGCTTCTTTTGTGGAAGTTTAGCTAATATTCCTTGCTGAAATTTAGTCCAAATACGAGGAACACCTAAAAATACGGTTGGCTTAGTATCGCTTAAGTTTTTAGCGAAAGTATCTAGGCTTTCTGCAAAAGAAACCATTCCACCCGAATATAAACTTCCCATTTGCACTAAAAGCCTTTCAGCAATATGGCAAAGTGGTAAGTAAGAAAAGAAACGAGCTTCTTCTTTTAAATCTAATAGCGGAACAGCGTTAGAGGTTGCAAAAGAGAAATTATAAAACTTATGCATTACTCCTTTAGGCATTCCTGTAGTTCCTGAAGTGTAAATAATGGTAGCCAAATCAGAAGGATTTCTAATTACATCTTCTTTAATTGGCTCTACATCTTTTATAAGGTCGTCCCAAACAGGATAAGCTTCCACACTATAATAAGGGTATGTGATGCAAGCCATATCAGAAGGAATACCAGCTTTCATACTTTCAAAATCGTCTAGCTTACCAACAAAGATCAATTTAGTCTGAGAATGGTCTAAAATCTGAGCAATAGAATCTGCCTTTAAATTAGGATATAAAGGAACAGAAACATGACCAGCCATCATAATAGCTAGATCGGTCATTATCCAGTGTGCGCAGTTTTTAGATAATATAGCAATCTTGCTGTTAGGCTCTAAATCCTGACTCTTTAGATAAGCCGCCATTTTTCTAACTTGTAAAGCAGTTTCAGCCCAAGACCATTTATGCCAAACATCGTTTATTGGTTGACGCATATATAATTTCTCAGGGTTCTGCTTTTCCCAATGGTAAAGCATTTCTAAAGGAGACAGGTAAGGTTGCATATATTTTAAATTTTCCCAAATATAAAGTTTTTATGCAAATTAGGGTTACACTAGCTCAAATTCAAAACTGCCATTTCAACAAGCATTTAAATTCTAATTTAGAGTCATTTTTATTAAAAAGACTAGAAGACTGATCGGACTTAATTTTAAAATAAGAAGTTAGTTTTCTCGACAACTTATATTTAAATGTGAATATAATGGCCTGGCCCTTGTCATAATAAGCAGGAATAGTAAAAGCATATAAAACATCTGGCTCATAAGAATATACTCTGGAAGCATACGAATCGGTATCGTAAAAAACATATCTCAGCTTACAAGTCCATTTACTATCTAAAGGATTGTAAGCAACTTCTTGAAAGAATAATTGCCCAGAAAGAGAGTCTACCAAATTATACTGAATACGGCTTTTGAAATGAAAATCGCCTAAGGAATAAATAGCTTGACATCTATACTTAATCTGTTTATTAAAATAAGATTGATCAAGACCAAAATCATTGTTATTCAAATTTTGCTCCGATTTATATTGCCACCTCCACTCCAATCTGTTTTTCTTGCTCCACTTATGCTTTAGATCAATAAAATGCTCCGTGCCTATTAAAGCATGCTCAGACAATCGGGCAACAGGTTTCGTTTTAAAATTGTCTAAAAAATAAGTAAGCGACCACTTACTATTTAGCTTTACAGTAAAAGAAGAAAAAAATCCTAACTCGTTAGTTACATTAGAGTTTTCTACAAAAGCATTTGCTTGAAAAGAATGGTAGTCTGGTGATATATTTCTTATTAAGAAAGAATAAGTAAGTCTTGGAGACAAATGAATGTTGCAACCGTTAATATAAGCACCCTTATTATTTATAGTAGCAAATTCTCCGAAGAAGTGAGCATTCTTATAGGTCAGAGAATAATCTAAACCAATTCCTAACTGATTAAAAATGGTATCGGTATTGATTGCCACAGGTAATTGCCAACTATTATAATTAGAATAGATAGAAGCATGGAAATTAGTATTGTGATAATGAAGCTTTACGCCCTTAGAAAAGTGTGAAATATTGTTTTTAGATAGCCTTTCACTTTCTGTTATGTGATAGCCCGTGGTTTGTAATCGCACATATTGATTTTCGTTTGTTTCTGATAACGAGCCGTCCACTTTTTTATTAGAATACCAAAAGTCGAATTTTAACTTTTTCCATTTTTTTGAAAAGGCCACTCCCCTATTAAAATGATACTCTCTTGTAGAACGATGGACCTTAATAGTAGGTGTGGACTTAAACAAACTGAACGCAGATTTGCCAAAACCAAAACCTTGATGAATAAGTAAACCCTGACCTAATGACAAATCATAATCTCCAAGCCAGATTTTCGAGTTTTTAAAATCGTATCGAGCATAAGCAGAATTATAATCGGTTATGGATTCGCCTGCATCGTGTTCGTTTACAACTCCTACTTTTATTCTTTTGCTTTCCAGACTATACTTTAGGTAATGTTTAAACTGGCCGTTATGATAATTCTTATTCTTCTGAAAAAAAGTGAGCAATCGGTGTTTGTAATGTTTAGAGCTAATAGCCGATTTAGAATCAGTGCTTACAAAAGGAAGCAATAGCTCTATAGTTTTTCTTTGCAAAGACTGAATAGACTGCAATTCATATACCGAACGAAACAT
>JABAYQ010000141.1 GCA_018608925.1 Cryomorphaceae bacterium
GTGAGTTGTTATTTCCTATCCATGAAGTGTCGTTTGGAGTAAAAATAGTAACTTCATCTTCTAAAGATTCATCCCATCCAAAGTCATTGTTTCCGGCTACAATTCCATTAAAATATTTCATTGGAGTTCCTTCGTCTGTTGGAATGCTAACCATTACTGGTGCACTTTTGTTAATGCTTAATTGTTGTCCGTTTTGATGAGCATTTAAATAAATAACACCACCCGAAACCAATAATTCACCATCATTAGTAAATGTTGGCCTATTTAACTTTAACATATCTTTTTTTGTCAAAACATCTACAATTTCAACTGTAAAATCTCCAACTATTGCTTGTCCATTAGAGTATGTAAATGTGTTATGATTAAATCTTACAAAATAATTATTTGAAGTTACTAAAGTTTGATAAGTTGAATCTGGGATTATATTCCATTTTTCTGTTTCGTTTTTAATGTTTTCTTCGAAAAATCCTTGTGTTTGGCTTGTCATAATAGGGGCAGCCTGACTAGGAAATGTAACAACTGTTGGTTCTTTTTCGCATGAGCTTAAAATTAAAGCAATTGTTAATACAGCAAATGCTGAGAAGTTTAATTTTTTCATTTCAAGTAGTTTTTTATGTTTTTAAGTATTGCAAATTTAGCTTTATTTTTCTAAAGAAGAAATTTGGGGCTTTTTTGTCACATAATTTTAGGCATAAAAAAAGCGGATATTACATCCGCTTTTTTTAATTGTTTAAGCTAATTAAGCCATTTGTTTTTGTAGTCCGTTATCTAGAGCTTCTAAAAACTCCTCGGTTGTTACGTAGTGGCTTTCATTAAGACTTTTACCATGAATACATAGTGCTAAATCTTTTGTCATCGTTCCACTTTCTACTGTGTTAATACAAACGCTTTCTAACGTGTCGCAGAAGTCGATTAAAGCTTGGTTGTTATCTAGCTTTCCTCTAAATGCCAATCCTCTTGTCCATGCGAA
Source organism: Cryomorphaceae bacterium (assembly GCA_018608925.1). Classification (GTDB taxonomy): domain Bacteria; phylum Bacteroidota; class Bacteroidia; order Flavobacteriales; family UBA7312; genus JABAYQ01. The sequence goes on from JABAYQ010000141.1 coordinate 971, forward strand.
AATAGATGCGATAGGATTTGTAGAAGTTTTCTTTCCTTGTTGGTGTTGTCTGTAATGACGAGTTACTGTTCCGTGAGCAGCTTCAGCTTCCATTACATCTCCTTCAGGAGTTACTAATGTAGATGTCATAAGACCTAACGAACCAAATCCTTGAGCTACTGTGTCAGACTGAACGTCTCCGTCATAATTCTTACATGCCCATACAAATGCTCCATTCCATTTAAGAGCAGAAGCAACCATGTCATCAATTAGTCTGTGTTCGTAAGTAATACCAGCTTTTGCGAAGTCAGCTTTGAATTCGTTTTGGTATACTTCTTCAAAAATATCTTTAAATCTTCCATCGTAAGCTTTCAGAATAGTATTCTTAGTAGAAAGGTATAAAGGCCAGTTTTTAGCCAATGCTTGGTTGAAGCAAGAGCGAGCAAATCCGTAAATCGACTCGTCTGTATTGTACATACTCATTGCAACTCCACCATCTCCTTCGAAATTATAAACATCCCAAGTAACTTTTTCTCCATTTTCTGGTTCGAAGCTCATTGTTAGTTTACCTTTTCCTTTTATAACAGTATCGGTAGCTTTGTATTGGTCACCAAAAGCATGTCGGCCAATGCAGATAGGCTGTGTCCAGTTCGGAACAAGTCTTGGAACATTTTTGCAAATAATAGGCTCACGAAAAACAGTACCTCCAACAATGTTACGGATTGTTCCGTTTGGAGATCTCCACATTTTCTTTAGGCCAAACTCTTCTACTCTTTCTTCGTCTGGAGTAATAGTAGCACACTTAATTCCAACTTTATATTTTTTAATCGCATTTGCTGCGTCAATAGTAATTTGGTCGTCAGTATCATCTCTACTTTCCATTCCTAGGTCGTAATATTTTACGTCTAAATCTAAGTAAGGAAAAATCAATTTATCTTTAATGAAAGTCCAAATAATACGTGTCATTTCATCTCCATCTAGCTCCACTACAGGCTGATCAACTTTAATTTTATTCATTTTTTTTGTTTTAATTTTTCAATTTGCAAATCTACTATTTTAGTAACCAAATACATCTTCAAGACTTAAGAATTTTACTGGTCCGTATTGTCTTAATGCTTCTATATCTAGTTCGTCTTTAGAACCTAAAACAAGAATGGTATAATCGTTTCCACTCATGTTATTGTTGTGGAAAGAAACAATTTCTTCCATCGAATAATCATCAATGTTGTTGAAGATATCTTGTCTCATATCGTATTCGTAACCCAATCTTTTTGCAGATTCGTAGCTGAATAAAATATTGTCTTTGGTAATTCTCTCAGTTCTAATTTTTTGGATAACCGCATCTTTAGCATTTTCCAAATTAGCATTTACTTCAGGAAGTTCGTTTAGCAATTCGTTCATGCCAATCATTGCTTCTTTTAGCTTGTCTGATTGGGTTCCGATGTATGCAGTAACATAATGCGATTTATCATTGGTTCTTGGGGTGCTATAAGCACTATAAACAGAGTAAGCCAATGCTTTGGATTCTCTTAGTGTTTGGAAAACTATAGAACCCATAGAACCTCCGAAATATTCGTTGTGCAATTTAATTAAAGGCATTTTTTCCGATTGGAATTCTGCCCCTTTTGCAACCATTAATATTTCCGCTTGCTTCATGTCGTAATCCACAACATATACATTGGTTGTGTTGATTTCGTTTTCTTCAAACTTAAGTCCTTGCTCTACGGCAAGAAGAGTCTCAGGAGTTTTGTGTAGTTCCGTTAACGTATTTGTTACCTTATCAATTCCTTGAGGTCCGTAATAAAGAATTCGGTGCTGGTAAGAAGTCATCGATTTTATAATGTCGATTAACTCTTCAGAAGTCATATCTAAAATTTCTTTAGTAGAAAGAGAATTAGTAAACGGATTGTCTGCTCCGTATTTAGCAAAACTCACCATTCCTCTTTGAAGGATAGTAGACTTGTCTAGCTTACTGTCTTCTCTGTTTTTGATTATGTCGTCTTTAAGGTTGCTCAAAGCTTCTTCGTTAGCTACTACATTAGATAGCAGGTTTTCGAATAACTCTACGGAAGACTCGAAGTTTTCACCCAATCCTATTAAGGAAATATAGCTTTGCTCGTCTTGGCTGCTTACGTTTAATTCGCATCCTAATTTGTAAAACTCTTCTTTTTTCTGATTTGGAGATATTTCATCCGTTCCTAAATAGTTTAAATAACGGATAGCCATATTTAACTTAGGATTATTGTTGTTTCCTCTGTCGGCTATGTAGTAAAGTTTAAATCTGTCGTTTTCAATGTTTTCTTTATATGATAAAGTTACGTTGTTAACTTGTCCAGTTTTAATATCTTCTTCATAGTTGATAAAATCTGGTTCCACATTTTCTATTTCTCTTTCTAGAGCTTGAGTTAGGAATTCTGATTTAGAATCTCTGTTAACTTCAACCGGAGTTATAGAAGGTTTGGTTACTTTCTGGATAGAAAGATCTTCGCCATTAAATTTGTTTACTAAAACGTAATTGTTGTTGTAGAATTTTTTGGCTACTTCCATTACTTCTTCTTTAGTAATGCTTTCTAATGTTTCCATTTCGTTAACATAGGTTTGCCAGTCGATGTCCAGAATAAAAGATTGAACAAAATCATCGGCTCTAGAAGAGTTGCTTTCTAATCGTTTGATTTTCCCTAATTTTAAATCGTTGATAACTGCAGGAATTAACCAATCCGGAAATTCTCCTTTTTTAACCAATTCTATTTGACCTAATAACAAGTCTTTAACTTCGTCGAGAGTTTGTCCTTGTTTTGGCACACCAAATAAGATGTGAGAACTGTAGTCTTTTAAAGCGTAAGGGAAACAACTTGCTTGTAGTACTTGCTGTTCTTGATTAAGATTTAGGTCAATAAGTCCGGCTTGGCTATTGCTCAAAATCATATCAATAATAGACATCACTTTAGTTTCTCTTTGTGCAGCACCAGGAAAACGGAATCCCATGTATAATCTTTCTGCATCAGGCCCATAAACGTCCTTAATAATAGGAGCACTAATTTCTTGTTCAATACCCGCTACAAAAACAGGATCTGATTTTCTTTCAAACTGTCCGAAAGTACCTTCTATCCAAGTAATAACAGAATCCGGATCAAAATCTCCAGACATACATATTGCCATATTGTTTGGCACGTAGTTTTTGTTGAAATACTTTCTGATCTCTTTTAAAGACGGATTTTTTAAGTGGTCGATAGTACCTATAGTAGTTTGAGTACCATATGTGTGGTTTTGGTATAAACCAGATAATAGGGCTTCAAACATTTTTCGTCCGTCATTATCTAAACCTCTATTTTTTTCTTCGTAAACTGCTTCTAGTTCGGTGTGAAACAATCTAAAAACAGGATTTCTGAATCTTTCAGCTTCTATATCTAACCATGTTTTTAATTGGTTTGAAGGAATGTCGTTTACATAAACGGTAGATTCTGCAGAGGTGTAAGCATTGGTTCCTTTTGCTCCAATTCCCGATATCATTTTATCGTATTCATTGGCGATAGCAAATTTTGCTGCTTCTCCAGAAGTCGAATCAATTTTAGACCAGATTTCGTTTCTCTTTTCTGTGTCGTCCATACTTGTTGCGCGGTACTCTTCGTATAAGTCTTCAATTTGGTCTAGAAGAACTTTTTCCGAAGCATAGTCTAAAGTTCCGAACTTATCGGTTCCTTTAAATAGCATATGCTCTAAATAGTGAGCAAGGCCAGTAGCATCAGAAGGGTCGTTTTTTGCTCCTGCATTTATAGCAATATATGTTTGCACTCTTGGTGCGTCTTTATAAGTGGTAAGGTAAACCTTCAAGCCATTTTCTAAAGTATATACTCGTGCGTTGGTTGGGTCGTTTTCAGCACTCTCGTATTTATTATTGTTCATATATTTCGCAATGTTTAATACAGCAAGAACTATAGCTCCTACAATTAGTAAATAAGTAATTTTAGTTTTCATTATAATAGTAAATGTAATTAGTAATCAATTTCTAGACTAAAATGGTCTCTAAGTTTCATTAAAGAATCGTTTTTATCGGCCATTTTTTTAAATTTATCTTCGGCGGTGTAAGCTCTTATTTCGCTTTCATCCAATTTCTTTATTTGTGTAATTAAATTTATTTTGTCGTTTAACAAGTTGGCTCTTAAAAACCGCAATAAATCAAAATATTCCTCCTTAAACACTTCTTCTTGTACTTTATTGTCTAAGGTAACTTCAATTATGTCTTCTGATTTAACCTTACCAATTTTCGACTTTATAATACCTAAGAAATTATGTTTTCCTGTAGGTTCCATTTTAGTGTAAAAATCGGCCCAACATTTGGTTACGTCTTCCTGAGTAAATGCTTGTTCGTTTTTTATTACTAACTCATCAGAAGTATCCTTTTTATCTTCGTCTTTTTGTGCAAAAGGATTCATCGAAATAGTTCGGCTTTTCCTGGTGCTAGTTGTCGCAACTGTTACTTTTTTAGGAGCGGAAGAAGTAATTTCTTGCACCACATTTTCTACAATTGTTTCTTTTTTATGCTCTATTACAGCTTCAACTGGTGCTGCAAGAGGTTTTTCCGTCTTAATTAGCTCCTTAGAAGGAGATAATTTTACGTTAAAAGTTTTTTTTTCAGCCTCTGTGTTTTGGCCTAAACCATAGCCGCACATTTTCATGAGGTTGAGCTCTACTAGTAAGCGTTGGTTTTTGCTCATTTTGTAGTTAATATCTGCTGTGCTGCATGTATTTAGGCAGTGCAGTAAAAAGTCGTTAGAGCATTTTTGTGATTGCTCTTGGTACTTTTCTTTTATATTGTTTCCTACTTCTAATAACTGTAGGGTAGAGGCGTCTTTGCAAACCAACAAATCTCTAAAGTGTTGGGCTAGTCCGTTGATGTAATTTTGTCCGTCAAAACCATTGTTCAATATTTCATTGAAAATGTGAAGTGAGTTAGGGATGTTATGGTCTAGTAAAGCATCGGTAGCTTTGAAAAAATAATCGTAATCTAAAATATTAAGATTATCGATTACCGACTTATAGTCTAGTTTGTTGCCTGAGAAACTTACTATTTGATCGAAAATAGATAGGGAATCTCTTAATGCTCCGTCCGATTTTTGCGCTATAATATGTAGGGCGTCTTCTTGTGCTTCTATGTTTTCGCTTTTAGCAACAAATTGTAGGTGCTTAGCAATGTCTTCTATCTGTATTCTTTTAAAATCGAAAATCTGACATCTAGAAAGGATAGTAGGTATTATTTTGTGTTTTTCGGTAGTTGCTAGTATAAAAATAGCGTGAGCTGGTGGCTCTTCCAATGTCTTTAGAAAAGCATTGAAGGCAGCCTGAGATAGCATATGTACCTCATCAATAATATAGATGTTGTATTTTCCTACTTGTGGAGCAAAACGAACTTGGTCTACTAGTTCTCTTATTTTGTCTACTCCGTTGTTAGAAGCAGCATCTAGTTCGTGAATGTTAAACGAATGGTTTTCGTTAAAGCCTTTGCAAGACTCACATTTGTTGCAAGCTTCTACATTGTCAGTAGGGTCAAAACAGTTGATTGTTTTTGCAAGTATTCGGGCGCAACTTGTTTTTCCTACTCCTCTTGGTCCGCAAAACAAAAAGGCTTGAGCCAAGTGATTGTTTTTAATTGCGTTTTTAAGAGTGCCAGTAATGGACTGCTGACCAACAACCGTGTCGAAGGTTGAAGGGCGGTATTTACGTGCTGAAACTACAAAGTTTTCCATCCATTTATAAAATGAGAAACAAATATACTATTTGTAATGAAATATTGAGTTGGCAGATTAAGTAAGTTTTTATATTTTAGCAACAGCCATGAAAAAATAAAGGACTTCTGATTATTTCTATCCTATTTTTTTTTCAAAAATGCTTCGATCTATGTCGTTGTAACTTAATGTTTTCACAAGAGAATAGTTCTTGTTGTGATTGCTTTTAAATTATTTTATAATATTGAAAACTTACTGCTATGAAAAAAATATTAGGATTAGACTTAGGCACCACCTCCAT
>JABAYQ010000122.1:0-937 GCA_018608925.1 Cryomorphaceae bacterium
AATCACTATAAGGTAAAAAAAATTAAGGTTGGCCATGCCGGAACCTTAGATCCTTTAGCAGATGGCTTACTGATACTTTGCACAGGCAAGTGGACCAAAAAAATTGAAGAATTTCAAAATCAAGAAAAAGAATATACTGGTACATTTGTGCTGGGAGCAACCACCCCTTCATACGATCTTGAGACAGAAGTAGACCAAACTTTTAACATCGAAAACCTCACTAAAGAAAAAATAGAGAGCAATACCGATTTATTTACTGGAGACATAGAACAAGCTCCTCCTGTATTTTCAGCTTTAAAAAAAGACGGTGTCCGATTGTACGAATATGCTAGAAAAGGTATCGAAGTAGAGGTTAAAAAACGTAAAGTTCATGTCAGATCGTTTGAAATAACACGAATTGAACTACCTGAAGTGGATTTTAAAATCGCTTGTAGCAAAGGTACATACATTAGATCCATTGCTCATGACTTCGGGAAATCGCTAGAGAATGGAGCGCATCTTTCTAAGCTAACTCGTACAAAAATTGGAGCCTTTCAATTAGAAGAAGCTATCGATTTAGACGATTTTGAAAACATGATAGCTATATAGTTCTTTAATCTGTCTTTTTATTTCCTATATTTGCGGGTTTGAGTAACTATTAATTTTATCATGATTAAAAGAAAATTATCCCAATTCGAGTTTGAATTACCTGACCATTTATTAGCAGACAGACCAAGTTACAACAGAGACGAGTCTAGGCTAATGGTAGTCGATAGAAAAAAAGGTACTTTTGAGCACAAGCAATTCAAAGATATAATTGAATATTTTGATGAGGGCGATGTAATGGTATTTAATAATACTAAAGTTTTTCCTGCTAGGATGTATGGCAACAAGGAAAAAACTGGTGCAAGAATTGAAGTTTTCTTATTGAGAGAATTAAACAAAGAAAATCTGTTGT
>JABAYQ010000122.1:947-6956 GCA_018608925.1 Cryomorphaceae bacterium
AGAATCGGAAACAAGTTATATTTTGGAGAAGATGATAGTTTAGTTGCTGAAGTAATTGACAATACAACTTCAAGAGGAAGAACTCTTAGATTTTTATTTGATGGTTCTTATGAAGAATTTAGACAAAAACTTAAGGATTTAGGACAAACTCCTATTCCAAAATATATTGATCGCGAACCTGATCAAGAAGACTTAGAGCGTTTCCAAACTATTTATGCTAAAAATGAAGGTGCAGTAGCAGCTCCATCAGCAGGATTACACTTTAGTAGAGAGCTATTAAAAAGACTTGAAATAAAAGGAGTAGATTTTGCAGAGCTAACCCTTCATATAGGACTAGGAACATTTAGACCTGTAGAAGTAGAAGACTTAAGCAAACACAAAATGGATTCTGAAGAAGCAATTATTAGTGCTGAAACAGTAGATATCATTAACAATGGTATAAAAAAGAAAAAGCGTATTTGTGCAGTAGGAACAACATCTGTTCGTGCGGTAGAAACATCGGTAACTACAAATGGCTTAATGACTCCTTTTGAAGGTTGGACAAATAAGTTCATTTACCCTCCATATAACTTTGACATACCAAGTTGTATGATTACTAACTTCCACACACCAAAATCTACTTTATTGATGATGGTAAGTGCTTTTGGAGGTTTTGAATTAATTCAAGAAGCATACAAAGAAGCAATAAAAGAAGAATATAAATTCTTGAGCTACGGAGATGCAATGTTAATTTTATAAGTAGTGGATTCTTTTGTTGTAATTGTTGCTGGCGGTAATGGGTCTCGAATGGGGTCAGACATACCAAAGCAGTTTTTAGAACTAGATGGAAAGCCTATACTAATGCATACCTTTGAGAGGCTATATAGCATTACTCCTAATTCTAATTTTGTTTTAGTATTGCCAAAAATTCAATTCGAATATTGGCACACTCTTTGCGAAAAACACCAATTTAAATTCAATTACAATTTAGTGGAGGGAGGCGACAGTCGTTTTCAGTCTGTTAAAAATGGGCTTTCTAAAATAAGTGCTAATTCATTAGTTGCTATTCACGATGGAGTAAGACCATTTATAAACAAGAGTGTATTCGAAAGTTGCATGAAAGAAGCTAAAAATAGAGGCGCAGCAATCCCAACTCTAGCAATCACCGATAGCATAAGAGAATTAGGCAACAACAGCTCTAAAATAAGAGATCGCAATCTTTTCGTAAGCGTACAAACGCCACAATGTTTTCAATCCCAAATTATTATAGAGAGTTACCAACAAGAATTTAAACCCTCTTTTACGGATGACGCCTCTGTTGTTGAAAATAATGGACATGAAGTTTCTTTAGTTAAAGGGAACAAAGAAAATATAAAGATTACAACTCCAGAAGATTTAAAAGTTGCTCTTAGCTTTATAAATCGTTAATATTTAATGGACGAACTTTTGTGTTAGAAGTAAGCTCGAAAGTATCACTCAATTGAGTTAACACATTGATACCAGGATTTTTTCCTTTTGCAAAAGTTCCTAAGTCGTCTAAGCCTAAAAATTCAGCTCCATTTTTACATGCCCACATTATTAATGTATTAATGTCTACATTTTGATATTTAGAAATAACAATCATTTCTTCTAAGATGCTTAAAGAGTCGTTAGAGGCTAGACTATCTGTTCCTATAGTAATTTTACAATTTGCAGCTGCAAAATCAGCGTAGTTTGGAAGACGATTTTCAATATATAAATTAGCCTTAGGGCAAGTGCACCAATAAAAACTTTCGCTATTTGAGTTAACCCATTTCATATCTTTAAGACTAGAAAAAGTGTTATGCACTAATAGGGTTTTTGCGTTTGGTAAATGAGGGAAAGTAGACCGAATCGCACTTTTTCCAGTTTTGGTGAAATAATGAACATTAGTTAATGTTTCAAAAAGCAATCCACTTCGATCTAGAAACATTCGATCTTCTGTCTCCGTTTCTTGATTATGAATACTAAGTAAGCCTCCACGATTGTAATTCTTAATAAGGGCAAACAATTCGTTTGAAACGGAATAATTAGCGTGAGGGACTAATGAACTTGGAGTGTTGCATTGCTTTTCTAATTGAAGGCCATTATCAAAAACTTGATTTGCTAATTCGGGATTTAAGGAAAATAACTCTATGAACGTATGGTAGTAAATAGAGCTGTTTTCTTTGACTTTAAACGTATGATTAGTATTAGAAATGTCTGCTACTGCAACAATACCATTTTGACGCATTTGAGCATCAGCCTTTTCTATTTCAGAGTCAATTAATTGTTGTTCTGTTTTTCGTATGTGAGGAATTTGTGAAATAAAAGCTGGCAAACCCGTTTCTCTCTCTAACTTAGATTTAAGGTGAGATAACTCAAGATGACAATGAGTATTTATAAATCCAGGACATAAAGCGCCATCAATTTTTTTGATTTTATGCGCAGGAACAAGGCCTTTATTTTTAAGAACATCGACAATGTTTCCATGAGAGTCCACCACTAAAATACCTGATTTTATTGGTTCAGAATTGCCGGTAAAAAGTATATCGCTTTCAAGATAGTGCATGATAGTACAAAGATACTATCTTTGTGCCATGTCTGAAGACAAAAAAAACATAAGATTACTTACGCTCAATGAGTTAAAAGATTTTTTCACTGAAAATAATCAAGCTGCATTTAGAGCTAAACAAGTGTACGAATGGCTATGGAAGAAATCCGCACATTCTTTTGATAAAATGAGCAATTTATCTCAACCAGTAAGAGATTTATTAGAAGCAAATTTTGTTATAAATCATGCTACAATATCAGAAGAACAAAAAAGCGCTGACCATACTATTAAATCAGCATTTAAATTATTTGACAATAATAATGTAGAAGGAGTACTGATCCCTACAAAAACCCGAGTAACAGCATGCATCTCATCGCAAGTAGGATGTAGTCTTACTTGTGCATTTTGTGCCACAGGCACCTTAGACCGACTAAGAAACCTGACTGCAGACGAAATGTATGATCAGGTATTCATGCTAAATGAACAAGCTCTAAAAAACTACAAAAAAAAGCTTTCCAATATTGTTTACATGGGAATGGGCGAGCCTTTGTTAAATTACAAAAACATGCTAGAGTCGGTTGAGAAAATAACCTCAGCAGACGGACTCGGCATGTCTCCTAAAAGAATAACAGTTTCTACAGCAGGAATTGCTAAGCTGATTAAAAAGCTTGGTGACGATGATGTTAAATTTAACTTAGCTGTTTCTCTTCATGCTGCAAATGATTTAAAGCGAAATCAGATAATGCCAATTAATGAGCAAAATTCGCTCGACTCTTTATCAGAGGCAATTGAGTATTTTTATGAAAAAACAGAAACAAGGTTAACTTACGAATACATCATTTTTAAAGATTTTAATGATGAAATACAAGATGCTATTGAATTATATGAGTTTGCTAAAATAACGCCTTGTAAAGTTAATATAATCGAATATAACCCAATAGACGGAGGTAAGTTTAAGCAAGCCGACAAACAAAAGGTAGATCGATTCGTTGAGTTTTTAGAGAGTAGAAATATGATTGTAAACGTAAGGCGAAGTAGAGGAAAAGATATCGATGCAGCTTGTGGCCAATTGGCTAACAAATTAATTAAATAAGGATCCAATTGGTCTTTCTTAAAGACTGTCTTATTTGTATCTTAGCACCCAAAGTTAAAATCCATGAGTGTCGTTAATCAAATAAAATTTCCTGTAAAAAAAGAAATGCTACTCTTTGAAAAAAAATTCAAAGAATCAATGGGCAGTTCTGTTCCTTTACTTGACACTATAACCCATTACATTATTAAAAGAAAAGGGAAGCAAATGCGCCCTATGTTCGTTTTCCTTTGCGGAAAAATGTTTGGTAAAATTGATGAAAGCACTTATAGAGCAGCTTCTTTAATAGAATTGCTTCATACGGCAACATTGGTACATGATGATGTGGTAGATGACGCAAATTTAAGGCGAGGTTTTTTCTCTATCAATGCCATATGGAAAAATAAAATTGCTGTTTTAGTAGGAGATTTTCTTCTGTCTAAAGGTTTGCTTCTGTCGCTAGAAAACGAAGATTATTCTTTACTACAAATTGTTTCGAGAGCAGTAAAAGAAATGAGTGAAGGTGAACTTCTTCAAATTGAAAAAGCTAGAAAACTTGATATTGAAGAGCCTGTCTATTTCGAAATTATTCGTAAAAAAACAGCAACTCTTATTGCAGCATGCTGTGCTTGTGGAGCGAGTGCGTCTGATCAAAAGCAAGAAACAATTGATAAAATGCAAGAGTTTGGAGAGCTAACAGGAATTGCTTTTCAAATGAAAGATGATTTATTCGATTATTATAATAACGACATTATAGGTAAACCAACAGGTATTGATATTAAAGAGCAAAAAATGACACTGCCTCTTATTTATACCCTTAATAATATCGACACTAAGAATAAAAAGTTCATTATTAAAACCATCAAAAATCATAATACTGATAGAGAAAGAGTCGAAAAAGTATTAGAAATAGTTAAAAAGAATGGTGGCATAGAATACACTATTGAAAAAATGAAAGAGTATCAGCAGAATGCTTTAAAAATTCTGCATACATTTGAAGACAATGATGCAAGAAATTCTTTAGAATTACTACTTAACTACGTCATTGATAGAAAAAAATGATTAATCAAGAAACAAAGGATCTTATAATAGAAACTGCCCGCATTGAAGAGGTTGTTTCTGACTTTGTTGTACTTAAAAAAAGAGGGGTAAACTTCATTGGAAATTGTCCTTTTCATGATGAAAAGACTCCTTCTTTCACCGTCTCTCCTGCTAAAGGTATTTATAAATGTTTCGGATGTGGAAAAGGTGGATTTTCTGTCAATTTCATGATGGAACATGAGCAAATGGATTTTCCGAGTGCTCTTCGATATTTAGCCAAGAAATATAATATTGTAGTTGAGGAAAAGAAACTAACTCCTGAAGAGTTAGAAAGGTCAAACAAAAGAGAATCTCTATTAGTAGTTACTAATTACGCAAGTGAGTATTTTCAAAAACAACTGCACGAAACACAAGAAGGAAAAGCAATCGGGCTATCTTATTTTAAAGAAAGAGACGTAAGTTCTGAGATGATTTCTAAATTTCAGCTTGGATACAATCCTAATAGTTGGGATGCATTTACAAAACAAGCATTAGCCGATTCTTATAAAAAAGAATATTTAAAAGAGTCTGGTCTTAGTATTTTTAATGAAAAGAAAGCCTTTGATCGCTTTAAGGGAAGAGTAATGTTCCCTATTCATAGTATTTCAGGAAAAGTTTTAGGCTTTGGAGGTAGGATATTACAGCAAGAAAAAAATGCTGCAAAATATGTAAACTCTCCTGAGAGTGACATTTATCATAAGAGTAATATTCTTTATGGCATCTATTTTGCTAAACAGCAAATTATTAAAAATGATAATTGCTATTTAGTGGAAGGCTATACGGATGTTATTTCTATGCATCAAGCAGGAATAGAAAATGTAGTTGCATCTTCGGGAACGGCCCTTACTGCTAATCAGATAAAACTGATTGATAGATTTACTAAAAACATTACTATACTATTTGATGGTGATGCGGCGGGTATTAAAGCTTCTTTTAGAGGCATTGACTTAATTCTTCAAGCAGGAATGAATGTCAAGATATTATTATTTCCTGATGGGGAAGATCCGGATAGCTTTAGCAAAAAGAATGGGGATGTTAAAACCCAAGATTTTGTAAAAAATAATACTAAAGATTTTCTGACTTTTAAAATTGAACTTTTAAAAGAAGAGGTTAAAAACGATCCTGTAAAAAAGGTCGGTATGATAAAAGAAATAGTAAGATCTATTTCTCTAATTCCTGATTCGATAACCCAGCAAGTTTATATAAAAGAAAGTAGCCGACTATTAGAAATAAGCGAGCAAGAAATTGTTAAAGAAATAAGAAGCGCAAAATCTTCTTTTCAAAACAAACCAATTCGTAAAGAGGCTACACCTCAACAAAGCTCTACTCC
>JABAYQ010000080.1 GCA_018608925.1 Cryomorphaceae bacterium
GTTGTGAATAACATTGTCCTGTATCATAGAGCGTCGCTTTTTCATGCTTTTTCAATAAATTCTGTCAAAAAACATGGACGTCAAATCGAAAAATTTCAACCTTTAATTTGAAGAATTATTAAAAGGAGGTTCTAATTTTAATTCTACAGCAGCCTCACTTAGCGTATGGTACCAACTTTCACCATAAAGACGAATCAATGGTTCTTTCAAGAATTTATAAACCGGAACTTGTAATTTTTGACCGCAACTACAAGCTGGCTCACAAATCTTAATCGACTCATAGTTAACCGCTTCAAAATCATCGTATTTCTGTATTCGTATAGGAAATAAATGACAAGAAATAGGTTTTTTAAACGCTACCTCTCCCTGATTGTATGCCTGTTCTATAGAACACTTTGCAGTTCCGTTTTGGTCAAAACTAACAAAAGCACATTCCTTATTATTTACTAATGGTGTAGTAAGATCTCCATCTTTATCAATAACTGAAAATCCTTGGAGCTCCACTTCTCTTATACCCTCTTCACGCATAAAAGGTTTTACCTTATCGTAAATTTGAGCTAAAATATCGGCTTCTTCATTTTCCAAAGGAGCTCCCGAATCACCTTCAACGCAACAAGCACCTTTGCAGGCGCTTAAATCGCACACAAACTGCTGCTCAAACACGTCAAGCGAAATAATTTTGTCATCTATCTGAACCATACTACAAAAGTAATGAAGATAGACTAATATAATGAGAGGATAATTTTTATTTTTGTGCCATGGCGAATTACGAAGATGTTTTCAAAAAAATAGTTGCCCATTGCAAAGAATATGGGTTTGTGTTTCAATCCTCAGAATTATATGACGGACTAGCTGCCGCTTATGATTATGGTCCTTATGGAGTGGAATTAAAAAATAATATTAGAAACTATTGGTGGAAATCAATGGTTAACATGAATGAAAATATAGTAGGGCTAGACTCTGCTATATTCATGCATCCCACTACCTGGAAAGCTTCCGGACACGTGGACGCATTTAATGACCCTTTAATAGACAACAAAGATTCTAAAAAGAGATATCGTGCCGATGTTTTAATTGAAGACCATGTTGCTAAAATTGAAGGCAAAATTGACAAAGAAGTTGGAAAAGCACAAAAGAGATTTGGCGAAAGCTTCGACAAAGACCAATTTATAGCAACCAACCCAAGGGTTGTTGGCTATAATGAAAAGTGTAGCGCTATAATGAGCCGTTTTAGCGCTGCAATGGATAAAGAGGATCTTCAAGACGTAAAAGCGCTTATAGAAGAGTTGGGCATCGTTTGTCCTGTTTCTGGAACTAAAAACTGGACAGAGGTAAGGCAATTTAACTTAATGTTTAAAACACAAATGGGAGCCACTGCAGAAGGGGCGTCCGATTTATACTTAAGACCAGAAACGGCACAAGGAATATTTGTTAATTTCTTAAACGTTCAGAAAACAGCAAGAATGAAAATTCCTTTCGGAATTGCACAAACTGGAAAAGCGTTTAGAAATGAAATCGTTGCCCGTCAGTTTATCTTCCGCATGCGTGAATTTGAACAAATGGAAATGCAATTTTTTGTAAGGCCAGGAAAAGAAATGGAATGGTACGATCATTGGAAAGAAAGCAGAATGAAATGGCATCAAAACTTAGGAATGGGCCAAGAGAATTATCGTTTCCACGACCACGATAATTTAGCCCACTACGCAAACGCTGCTACCGATATAGAATTTAAATTTCCGTTCGGATTTAAAGAACTAGAAGGAATACACTCTAGAACTGATTTTGATCTTAAAAGCCATCAAGAGTTTTCGGGAAGAAAAATACAATATTTTGATCCTGAAATAAACGAAAACTACGTTCCTTATGTAGTAGAAACTTCAATTGGTCTCGACAGAATGTTCCTTACTATTTTAAGCCATTCTTTTAAGGAAGAAGAAGTAAATGGGGAAAGCAGAACCGTACTTTCTATACCAGCTATGTTAGCCCCTGTAAAAGCAGCTATTTTGCCGCTTACTAAAAAAGACGGACTTCCAGAAAAAGCAAGAGAAATTTTAGATGCTCTTAAAGGCGAATACAATTGCCAATACGAAGAAAAAGATTCTATTGGTAAAAGATACAGAAGACAAGACGCTATTGGAACTCCTTTTTGCATAACGGTAGACCACCAAAGTTTGGAAGATAATACTGTAACAATTAGAGCCCGTGATACTATGGAACAAAAAAGAGTAGCTATTTCTGAAATTCAAAATTTGGTTTCAGAAAAAGTGGACTTAAAGAATTTTCTATAGTTTATTATTTATAAAATATCCTTGAATAAAAAACAATGAATCTGCAGATCGTCATTGAACTGACAATACCTCTATTTTCCATTAAAATTGCTCATGGTTTGAGCTAAGCCAATCGCACCAAAAGAGAGACACATTTTTTTGGCTTGATCTAATCTTTCAATAAGTAAAGATTCTTGCTCCGAATCCCAATTACTTAAGACATAATCTGCTTGGCGACCTTTAGAGAAGTCACTACCAACCCCAAAGCGTAAACGAGCATAGTTATTATGGCCTAGGAGAGCATTAATGTCTTTTAAGCCGTTATGACCACCATCGCTTCCTTTCCCCCTCATACGCAGACTCCCAAACGGCAAAGCAATATCGTCGGTAACTACTAACAAATTAGATACTGGTATCTTTAATTGTTGTAACCAATAATTTACTGCCTTTCCACTTAGGTTCATAAAAGTGGTAGGCTTAATAAGATGAAAGGACTTTCCTTTGTGTTTAATAGTTGCAATTTTTACATGACGGTCGTCAGTAAAAGAAGTATTGGACGACTCTAAAAGAGCGTCCAATACTTTAAATCCTATATTATGCCTAGTATTAGTATACTCGGCACCAGGGTTTCCTAATCCTACAATTAGAAATTTCATTTTAGATTATTGAGCTGGAGCTGATTCAGGAGCTGCTTCCGCACCTTCTGCACCTTCAGCGCCTTCTTCATCTTCATCTTCATCAAGAACTGCACCTCTAGCCATTTTAACACCTACAATAACTGCATTATCTTGCGCTAAGTATGTATACTTATCATCTCTAATATCTCCAACGAAAATAGTTTTACCAATTTTCAGATCATCAATATTTACTTCAATAGCATCTGGCAGGTTAGCCGGAAGAGCTCTTGTTTTGATCGTTCTTCTTCTAACAAGAAGGTTTCCTCCATTTTTAACTCCAATTGCAGAGCCGTTGAAGTTAATCGGAATGTTCATCGTTACTTCTTTGTCATCAAAGACTTGTAAGAAGTCTACATGATCAATACGATCTGTTAATGGGTGAAACTGGATATCTTGTAATATCGCTTTGTAAATAGTCCCTTCAAAGTCTATTTCGACTATATATACACTTGGAGTATTGACAAGCTTGTCTAGGTCATTCTCTTTGATAGAGAAGTACACTTGCTTTTCTCCCCCGTAAAGTACGCATGGAACTTTACCCTGATTTCTTAATGCTCTGTTAGCAATTTTGCTAATTTCTCTTGCTTCAGAACTTAATGCAAATGATTTCATTTTTGTTTAAAATAAATAATTAATAATTAACTAATAAAATTCGAGCTTATCGATTGATTCTTATGCACTCGATTAATAGTGTCTGCGAATAATTCCGCGACACCGATTACTTTTACTTTATCACTTGCGTGATATTTATATAATGTATCGGTAATTAAAAGTTCCGATAGTTTTGACTTGTCAATGCGCTCGTAAGCACTTCCTGATAATATGCCGTGAGTACAACATGCTCTAACAGATGCTGCACCGTTTTCTATCATTAAATCAGCAGCCTTAGTGAGCGTTCCTGCTGTATCTACCATATCGTCCACCAATATTACGTCTTTACCCACCACATTACCAATAAGCATCATCTTACTTACTTCGTTGGCTTTGTCTCTTTGCTTATAACAAACTACTACATCCGTTTGTAAATACTTGGCATAGGTGTTTGCTCTTTTTGTTCCTCCCATATCCGGAGAAGCAATGCAAAGATTAGGTAAATTTAAATCCTTAATGTATGGTAAAAACAAAGTAGACGCGAATAAGTGATCAACTGGGACTTCGAAAAATCCTTGAATTTGGTCAGCGTGTAAATCCATCGTCATGATTCGATCAACACCAGCTGCGGTTAGTAGGTTTGCCACTAACTTTGCCCCTACCGGAACTCTTGGTTTACCTTTTTTATCCTGTCGAGCATATCCAAAATAAGGCATTACTGCAATAATCTTGCGAGCAGATGCTCTTTTAGCTGCATCAATCATTAATAAAAGTTCCATCAAATTGTCAGAAGGTGGAGGAGTAGATTGCACTATAAACACATCGCATCCACGAACAGTCTCATCAAAAGAAGGTTCAAATTCTCCATCACTAAAGTAAACAATAGAAGAATTCCCTAGGGGAGATCCATGTTCTTTAGCAATCGCTTGGGCTAGGGACTGGCTACCACTTGCAGCAAATATTTTAACGGTTGGTTCCATCGAGTTCAATTATGGGTCGGCAAAGATAGAAAAATTGCTCTACAATACTAAGATTTTAAATGCAACATACACATTTTCAGCTCTAATCTGATTTTAATTGCACTAATCTTGCCGATTTTTACTTGCCAATAAACAACAATAAGTTAATTTTGCAACTTATTAATTGCCCGAGTGGCGGAATTGGTAGACGCGCTGGATTCAAAATCCAGTGATAGCAATATCGTGCCGGTTCGAGCCCGGCCTCGGGTACAAAAACCCTCTCCTTATGAGAGGGTTTTTTTTGTAATTTGCATTCCCTAATATATGAGCATAAAACAACACAAATACGACAAGGCATATTTAAAAATGGCCTTAGAATGGGCAAAGCTTTCCCATTGTACACGCAAACAAGTAGGCGCCTTAATTGTTAAAAACGGAATGATTATTTCTGATGGATACAATGGTTGTCCTTCTGGTTTTGAAAACAATTGCGAAGACGAAAACGGAGAGACAAAATGGTACGTTCTTCATGCTGAAGCAAACGCCATTCTTAAAGTGGCAAAGTCAACCCAAAACTGTAAAGGCGCTACTTTATACCTAAGTATGTCTCCTTGTAAAGAGTGTAGTAAATTGATTTTACAAGCAGGTATTTCAAGAGTCGTTTATCTAAACGAATACAAAGACAAATCGGGGATCGATTTTTTGAAAAAAGCAACTATTGAAGTAATGCACTTTAAGCAAGAAAATGAATAAAAACTCTACATATAGTCCCATCGTATTTTCTTTGGTTTTAGCAGCCGGAATACTTTTAGGAAATGTCTTTTTTAATGATAACAACGTAAGTCAAAACCCTAACAAATTTGACCTATTACTCAATCAGATAGAAGAAATTTATGTAGATAGTATCGATAAAGACGAGCTGACCGAACTGGCTGTTCAATATTTATTGGAAGAATTAGACCCCCATTCTAGTTATATTCCTGCCAAAGACTTAGCTGCCGTTAACGAACCAATGGAAGGAAGTTTTGACGGGATTGGAATTGAATTTAATCTACAAAAAGACACCATCTTAGTAGTAGCTCCTATTTCTGGAGGTCCATCACAAATGGTAGGAATACAATCGGGAGACAAAATTATTACTGTTAATGGCGACACTATAGCCGGAACCGGATTAACTAATGATTCTGTGTTTAAATTGTTGAGAGGTAAAAAAGGCACAAAAGTAAAGTTAGGTATTTTAAGAAATAACCAAATTATAGATTTCGAATTAAGTAGAGATAAAATTCCTATTTATAGCGTCGATGTTTCTTATATGGTTAATTCTAAAACAGGATACATTAAAATAAATCGTTTTTCAGCAACTACTTACCAAGAGTTTAGAGAGGCATCTAAAAAATTATTGCAATTAGGGATGAAGGAGTTAATCCTCGATTTAAGAAACAATCCAGGGGGTTATTTGGGGGCTTCCATAAATGTCTCTAACGAATTTTTGAGTAGCGATAAAATGATCGTATTTACTAAAGGAAGAGAAGGGATTGATAGTGAGTATTACTCCAATGATGAAGGAATGCTAGTCGAGACTAAAGTAGTTGTTATTATTAATGAAGGATCAGCATCGGCTAGTGAAATAGTTGCAGGGGCAATTCAAGATAACGACAGAGGAACCATAATTGGAAGACGCTCGTTCGGAAAAGGTTTGGTCCAAGAACAGTTTCAAAACAAGGACGGTTCGGCTTATAGAATTACCACCCAACGCTATTACACTCCTACAGGAAGGTGTATTCAGAGGCCTTATAATAATGGAGAAAAAGAAGACTACAACGACGAAATTTTAGACCGCTACGAAAACGGAGAACTTCTTTCTGAAGATAGCATTCCTGTTATCGACAGCTTGCAGTACATTACTCCACTAGGAAAAGTAGTTTACGGAGGAGGTGGAATTGCTCCAGATATTTTTGTTGCAATTGATACTACAGACTTTCATAACGATATAAATGCTGTAAACAGAATGGGGTTAATTAGAGATTTTACTTTCGAATACACCGATAAAAAAAGGGAAGAACTGAAATCTATGGGTTTAAAGAAATTTATTGCAGACTTCGAGATTGACGAAAAAACACTTTTACAATTAAAAGCTTTTTGCAAAAAACAAGATCAAAAACTATCTGTAAACGAATTTAATAGCTACGATTTAGAAATTATTAATACTCAATTAAAAGCACAGATCGGAAGAGGGATATGGAATGATGATGCTTTTTTCCCAGTTATTCATAAAATAGATAATACTTTTCAAAGGGCTCTAAAGGAGTAATTTTTTACCTTTGCACCAAATTATAAAACCGAATTCTAATTTAAACTTAAAATATTATGGCATTTGAATTACCTCAACTACCTTATTCGACTAACGGTTTAGAACCGCATGTAGATACTAAAACAATGGAGATT
>JABAYQ010000027.1 GCA_018608925.1 Cryomorphaceae bacterium
CAGGCTATGCTTAAGCTTTTGGAGGGAGCGGTTGTTCAAGTTCCACCACAAGGAGGAAGGAAACACCCAGAGCAAAAAATGATTGCTATTGATACAACTAACATCTTGTTTATTTGTGGAGGTGCTTTTGATGGAATTGATAAAGTAATTGGTAAAAGGCTAAGCGCTCAAGCAATAGGTTATAATTCTAGCAAGAAAGAGAAGTTGGACAAAGAGAATATGTTGCAGTACATAGGTCCTCAAGATTTAAAAGGTTTTGGTCTTATTCCAGAACTTATTGGTCGTTTGCCTGTGCTTACATACCTTAATCCTCTTGATAAAGTTACCTTAAGATCGATTCTTACAGAACCTAAAAATTCTTTGTGTAAACAATATGTCAAGTTGTTCGAAATGGATGATACAGAATTAACTTTTGCTCCTGAAGCATTGGACTTTATTGTAGATAAAGCTGTAGAGTTTAAATTAGGAGCAAGGGGTTTGCGTTCTATTTGCGAGGCAATAATGATTGATGCTATGTTTGATATTCCTTCTTCGGATAAGAAAGGAGAAAAGGTAGAGATTACTCTAGATTATGCTCGTGAGAAAATGCAAATTTCGAAACTGAAATCTTTAAAAGTAGCATAAAAAAAAAGGAAGCTATTAACTTCCTTTTACTTGCAATTAGTTCGTTCTATTTTTGATAGACTAAAAAAGTAAAGTCAAAAGCATGTCGGTGATCTGCTTTGTGAGCATTGCTGCTAATTAACTTCCAATCTTCATTCAAATTTTCGAAGTAAGTATCTCCCTCTACTTGAGCGTGAACTCTAGTTAGGTAGACCTTATCTACTAAATTATTTTCTATAGCATATTTGTAAATCTGACCTCCTCCAATAATAAATGGCTCTTGGTCATTTGCATCATTAGCTAGTTCTAAAGCTTTTTCAATAGAGTTTACTACCAAACAATTATCCGCCTTAAAGTCAGCGTTTCTAGTAACAATTACATTTGTTCTGTTTGGTAATGGCCTGTATTTTTCTGGAATAGATTCGAAGTTTTTTCTTCCCATTATTACAAAATGTTCTTTGGTAGTATCCTTGAAATATTTTAAATCTAAAGGTAATACCCAAGCAAGGTCATTATTTTTTCCAATAACTTTATTTTCGGAAGCTGCTACTATCAATGAAACCATCTTAATTTTTATTTACTTTATAAATTACGTTTCGTTGAATTAAATAATTATTTATTTCTTCAAAATGTTCCCCTAAATATTCGGGAGGCGAGATTCCTATTCTAGAATATTTCCCTTGTGCTACTAGTTTAGCAACTGCAGTACAAGTAAATCCTGTTGTTCTAGCCATTGATATAGTATCGTTCTGAAAACGATCTAATAATGTGTATTCGTAATTTGTAGGTTTACCATTTTCTTTGCCAGCAATTTTAATTCTCATGATAGTAAAGTCGTGTTCTCCTTCTTTAAGTTCCCATTTAGGGAACAGTAACATCTATTGGTCGAACTTTTTGTCCGTTTACATCTATTTCCTCGTAGGAGAAAAATCCGCTTTCTCTTAATACCTTAATATATTCCACACAACCCGGGTATCTTAGAGTCTTCTCAATCATATTAGGAATGTGAGACATAGTATCTATTAAAGACCTTAGTCCGTCAGAGTTCCAGCTTTCTAGAGTTCCTATTTCATCAAATGGAATTAACTCTGTGTCTGATAACGCTTCTTTAACTATTAGTTGGTGGTGCTGAACATATCTTGCTGGTCGAATATATTCTTCTATTACATCAATAGGAGAGAAGACAGCTTTGTATTCGTAAGGCCAGTCTCTTTGTTTTGGTAAGCCTCCAACTAAGCATTCGTAATCACTGATTTCCATTTGTAAGTTGTGGTGGGCTAAAATGATATTTCCCATTCCTGGTGCTACACCACAATCCATTACCGCTACAACACCATGTTTCTTTGCTAGCTCGTCTAATTGAAAAGGATCTTCAGGAAAGAAAGATATATCTACAATGTTTTTACCTGCTTTTATAACAGTTTCTAGCATTTTGTAGCCCATAAAACCTGGTACAGCTCCAATAACTAAATCGTATGAAGATACTATTTCTGTTAAAATTTTATGGTCAGATAAGTCAGCAACTATGGTGTGTATGCCTTTTAACTTTAATTTTTCTAGAGCTTTTTCGTTGATGTCTACAGAGGTAACCTCAAAATGAGATTGCAAGTCCATTGCCATTACACCTCCTACTAGTCCTGCTCCTAAAACAATAACTTTCTTTTGCATTATATCGCTACTTTACCTTTAATATGTGGATGTGGATCGTAATCCGTTAATTCGAAATCTTCAATTTTAAAATCAAAAATGGATTTTACGTCTGCATTGATTTTCATTTTAGGAAGTTCTCTTAAGTCTCTCGACATTTGCAATTCTGTTTGCTCGAAATGATTGCTGTAAATGTGAGCATCACCAAGAGTATGTACAAAGTCACCTACTTCTAGATCGCATACTTGAGCAACCATCATAGTTAGTAGTGCATAAGATGCAATATTGAAGGGAACTCCTAAAAATATATCGGCACTTCTTTGGTATAATTGACAAGATAGTTTTCCGTCAGCTACATAAAATTGAAAAAACGCATGGCATGGCGGAAGTGCCATTTGCTCAATTTCTCCAACGTTCCAAGCGCTAACAATAATCCGTCTACTATTAGGGTTGTTTTTTATTTGGTCAATAATTTGACTAATTTGATCGATGTGTTTTCCGTCAGGAGTCGGCCAGCTTCTCCATTGGTATCCGTAAACATGACCTAGGTTTCCGTCTTCATCTGCCCATTCGTCCCAGATTCTAACCCCATTATCTTTTAAGTACTTAATGTTGGTATCTCCTTTTAAAAACCAAAGTAACTCATGAATTATTGATCTAAGGTGTAGTTTTTTTGTAGTAAGACATGGGAAGCCTTTTGATAAATCAAATCGCATTTGATGACCAAATACACTTTTTGTACCTGTGCCAGTTCTGTCTTCTTTTAGAGTGCCTTCTTTCATCACTCTATCCATTAAGTCTAAATACTGTTGCATTTTCTTTTAAATAATCATTCCTACTATTACTGCGGTAAACAAACACGCCATTGTTCCTGAAACTAAAGAAAGCATTCCTAGTTTAGAAAGGTCTTTGGTTCTTTCAGGAGCCAAAGTTCCTATTCCTGCAATCTGAATTCCAATAGAAGCGAAGTTAGCAAATCCGCATAAAATATATGTTGCTATTATTACTGATTTGTTTTCAAAAAATTGAGCTCCATTTTTAAGTTCCCCTAAAGATATGTAGGCTACAAATTCGTTTAACACTATTTTTTCACCTAGTAGTTGCCCTACTAATACGATGTCTTCTTTGCAAACACCCATTAGCCATGTTAGTGGAGCTAAAGTGTAACCTAAAATAAACT
Organism: Cryomorphaceae bacterium; assembly: GCA_018608925.1. Lineage (GTDB taxonomy): Bacteria > Bacteroidota > Bacteroidia > Flavobacteriales > UBA7312 > JABAYQ01. The sequence continues at coordinate 3,431 of JABAYQ010000027.1, forward strand.
CTAGACTAAATAATTGGTATTGCCCTTTACTTATATCTACAACCCAACTGTTAATTCCTAAAAACTGACCAATTACATTACCTAAGAAGTAGTTTATCATGGCAATGAATGCAATGAATACTAGTAGCATTGCACCTACATTTACAGCTAGTTTTAACCCTTGTGTTGTTCCAATGCTTAATGCTTCTAATACATTTGATCCTAAGTCTTGATTAGAAATTTTAATTTCTGAACTTATTTTTTGAGTTTCAGGATATATTATTTTAGATGCTACAATTGCAGCCGGTGCAGACATTACTGATGCTGCTAAAAGATGTTTTGCGAAAAATAATTGTGTTACTGGGTCATTGCCACCAAGAAAGCCAATGTATGCAGCTAATACTCCACCTGCAATAGTTGCCATCCCTCCGCTCATAAGACAAAACAGTTCCGAAAGAGTCATGTTCTTAATGTAAGGTTTGACAAGAAGAGGAGATTCGGTCTGACCTAAAAATATATTTCCTACAGTAGCCAGACTCTCGGCACCTGAGAGATGAAATAACCTTCTCATTATGCGAGCAAAAAAGAGTACTACTTTTTGAAGAATGCCGTAGTAAAACAGCACGCTAGTAATGGCAGAGAAAAAGATTATAGTAGGTAAAACCTGAAAAGCAAAAATGTATCCAAACGATTCTGTGTTTTCAATTAAGCCACCAAATAAAAACAAGGAGCCTTCTCTTGTAAAGCCAAGTATTGTTACGAATATAGAGCTTAACCACTCAAATCCGTTTTGCACAAATGGGACTTTTAAAATGCAGACAGCAAAAATTAATTGCACTAACAGGCCTTTCCATACTACATTCCAGTTAATGTTTCTTCTGTTTCTGCTAAATAAAAAACAGATAAATATTAATGTGGCTACACCTAAAATTCCTCTTAATATATCAGAAAGGATATTTTTTTCGCTATTGTTATTGATGAAACTTTCTTTTTTGAAAGTATAATTTATCTGATTCTCCGTTAGTGTTAAAGATGATTCTTTTAGATTTGTTTGGTAATATCGTATGGTATCAATAGGAAGTTCATAAACAAGTTTTAGAGTATTGTTTTCAAAACTCCAGTCTCCCATAGCTATTAGAGAGCTCGATTCTATATTGTAGTTGAAAGTTCCGTCTTCAAGAATATAAAATAAATCGTCAGACCCTATCTTTTTTAAGCTTTCGCTGTTTTCAATTGATGATATGTTTTGAAATTGCCATTTGCCGATAATTTCTTGACTATTGCAATTAAACCAAATAAAAAAGGAAAGAAAAAGAGTTAAGGATTTTAGCATAAGTAATTAAGATTGCGACCTTTTTTGAATCTCATCTCTTATTTTAGAGGCTAATTCGTAGTCTTCATTTGAGATAGCTTTATCAAGGTTTTCTTTTAGAGCTGAGTCCGATTCTTTTTCAAAAACATTAGTAGTTTTTTGCAATTGCTGTTCTTCATTGCTTGGGTCAATAAAATCTTTGTCTAGCAAGATTCCTGCTTCATCCATTATAGCTTCATAGGTGAAAATGGGAGCATTAAATCTTACAGCTATAGCTACAGCATCCGATGTTCGTGCATCCATTTCTATTTCCTTTCCTTCTTTATTTTCCATGTAAATAATAGAAGAGAATATACCGTCGGAATTAATAGAGCTTATAACTATTTTTTTAATTTTAATATTAAAGCCTATACACATGCTTTTAAATAAATCATGTGTGATTGGTCGTTGGCTCTTGTATTCTGGGTCAAGAGCAATTGCTATTGCTTTTGCTTCAAAACTCCCGATAACTATTGGTAATCGTCTTTTTCCAGTTAGCTCAGAAAGTACTAGAGCAAATGCTCCAGTTTGTGTTTGACTATTAGACAAGCCAATAATGTCTAGCTGGATTAACTCCATTTAGTTGTTTTCTTTGAATTTTTTTAAACTATCGATGATTCTTGGTACAACTTCGAAAGCATCTCCAATAATTCCGTAATCGGCCGCTTTAAAAAATGGAGCTTCTGGGTCAATGTTTACAGCAACCATAACTTTAGAAGAATTTACTCCAGCTAAATGTTGAATTGCTCCAGAAATACCAATTGCTATGTATAGATTTGGGGCTATTGCTACTCCAGTTTGCCCTACGTGTTCCGAATGAGGGCGCCATCCAATGTCTGAGACTGGTTTAGAGCATGCAGTACCTGCGTTTAATAAGTCCGCAAGTTCTTCTACCATATGCCAGTTTTCTGGGCCTTTTAATCCTCTTCCTGCAGAAATAACTACTTCCGCTTCCGCAAGACTAACTTTTCCTACAGACTTTTCAAGATTGATTAGCTTAACGCTAGATTCTCCTATGTTTGAAGCAGTGAATGTTTCGCTGCTTATCGACCCAGGATTTTCTTCTACATAAAATGAATTAGGAGATATAGCGTAAACAACATTTTCTAATTGGCTTTGAGCGTATTCGAATGCTTTTCCAGAGAAAGATTTCTTTCTTACTTTTAAAGAAGAAGGCACTTCTATTACGTTACTGATAAAAGATGCCTGGCACTGCACTGCTATTTTAGGCCCAATAGGTTTTCCATAACTACTGTTAGACAGTACTAATGCAACCCCATTTTCTTTTTTATAAACTTGTGAAATAGCTTCAGAAGTAGACTGATTGTCGCAATCTAGCAAGCTGTTGTCAATACAAATTAATTTTTCGGCACCATACTTTGCAACCGTTTCTTGTTGAGAAGAGCAATCTCCTATCGTAACTGCTATACAGTTTGTTTGTAGTTCTTGGGCAGTTTTGTAACCGTATGTTAAGGTTTCAAAAGCACTTTTCTTTAATTTCCCTCCTGTGTTTTCTAAAAATATTATAACCGACATATGTTTCTTAAATTACTTTTGCTTCGTGATGCAATAGATTAATAAGTTCTTCTTCATTTCCAGCTTCAATCATTTTACAATCTTGTTTTGGCGCTGGTTTTTCAAAGTTTACCGAATGTGTTTGAGTGTCATTAGTGATAGCTTGGCACACTTCTAATGGCTTAGAGCGAGCGGTCATAATCCCTCTCATGTTAGGAATTAATAAGTCAGACTCTTCCACTAATCCTTTCTGACCTGCTATAATAAGAGGAAGTTTAGATTCGATAGTTTCTTTTCCGTCTTCAATTTCTCTTTCCATTTTCACACTATCGTCAGTACATTCTAAAAATGTACAAGCATTTATAAATGGTAAGGATAAGAATTCAGATAACATTGCAGGAACAGCTCCTCCATTATAATCAATAGATTCTCTTCCACATATAATTAGGTCAAAGGAATTTTGTTCTATAACATTAGCTAATTCTTTAGCAACAGAAAAGCTATCTTTTGGTTCTAAATCTACTCGAATCACTTTATCTGCACCAATTGCTAATGCTTTTCTTAAGGTTGGATCACTTGTTGCTAGCCCTACGTGAGCTACGTTTACGCTTCCTCCATGT
>JABAYQ010000133.1:0-1950 GCA_018608925.1 Cryomorphaceae bacterium
GTACAAAGCTTTAAAATTTTTGGTGTTTTCTAAAATTGTTTCCTCATCCTCACAATGAACGGCAATTAACATCTTTGATGTAGAAAAAATTTGTTCTAGAACCTCTCTATTGTCTACAAGCATATTTCCGGTAGAAGAACCCATAAATATTTTTACAGCAGCAACAGTTTTAGGGTCGGTCTTCAAAACCTCCTCTAAATTATCGTTAGAAGCTCCCATGAAAAAACTAAAGTTAGCGGCTGAAACTTGTGCTGCTCTAGCAAACTTTTTCTCTAGCAGTTCTTGGGTTAAAGATTGAGGATTTGTGTTTGGCATTTCCATAAAAGAGGTAATTCCACCAGCAACAGCAGCTCTAGATTCCGATTCGATATCGGCTTTATGAGTAAGCCCTGGCTCTCTAAAATGCACTTGGTCATCAATCAGTCCTGGTATTAAATACTTGCCAGTCCCATCAATAACAGTATGGTTTTCTCCAGCAATGGATTCCCCAATTTGGGAAATAATGCCATTTTCTATTAAAACGTCTTTTATTTCTGTTGTTCCTTCATTAACAACAAATGCGTTTCTTATTAAGGTAGATGTCATAAAAAATTTAAAATTTGGTAAACCAGCTTTTTATTTTGAGTTGAATTACTCCAATAAAAGCTTCAAAAAAGATATCGGAACTCATTTTAGAGTTTCCTTCAGTTCGGTCAGTAAATATAACCGGAACTTCAACTACATTAAATCCTAATTTCCAAGATTTAAATTTCATTTCGATCTGAAAAGCATATCCAACAAAATCGATTTTATCAAGATTTTGTTGTATTGAGCATTGTATTAGATATTCTTTCTAAAACAGATCTTTTATAGCACATAAATCCGGCAGTAGAATCGTTTACAGGCAGTTTAGTTATAAACTTCACATACTTAGAAGCAAAAAAGGACATTAGTAATCTACTCATTGGCCAATTGACAATATTTACTCCGTTTAGGTAGCGAGAACCAATAGCTACATCACCTCCTTCTAATGAGCAAGCTTTATATAATCTTTCTAAGTCGTCTGGGTTATGAGAAAAATCAGCATCCATTTCAAAAACGTAATCGTAATTTTTATTTAAAGCCCATTTAAAACCGTGGATATATGCCGTTCCAAGACCTAATTTCCCTGTTCTTTCTTCAATATATAAGCCTTCAAATTTGTCTTGTAAAGACTTGACTATATCGCCAGTACCATCAGGGGAACCATCATCTACAATTAAAACATCAAACTTTTTTGACAAAGAAAAAGTCTTGGTTAAGATTTTTTCAATGTTTTCTTTTTCGTTATAGGTAGGTATTATTACTAAGCTATCAGACATATATGCGAATATAAAAAATACTACGCAAAACGAAAGTGTTTAGCTTTCATAAAAATTCTAATCTAAAATATTTTTAAATTAAATAATCCAACTAAAAAGTTTAATCCTATTTTTTATTAAATTTACCAACTAACCTTATTACAAGTAAAATGAAATATTTTTTATCGATTTTCTTTATCTTTTCTATTGCTACTTTTTCTTATTCTCAAGATTGTAGCGACCTGTTTTTCTCCGAATATGTTGAAGGGCCAAACAACGACAATGGATTAGAAATTTTTAACCCTACAACCGAAACAATTAGTTTAACAGGCTATTCTATCAATCGTTATTCTAACGGGAGTTTGTCTGTAACTGACAGATTCGACTTAACAGGTGAAATTACTCCTGGACAAGCTATTGCTATCGGAAACGGACAATTAGATTCTATCTATTTAGAGCCTCAAGGTTATTGGTCTCAAGCAGTTAGTACAGAATTTTATGCTGCTTGTCAAATGCATGGTACTGGTATTTACCCAAGTCCGTTTTACTTTAACGGCGATGATGCTATTACTCTAGAAAAAGACAATGAAAAAGTAGATGTTTTCGGAAAAATAGGAGAAGACCCTGGAGC
>JABAYQ010000133.1:1975-2515 GCA_018608925.1 Cryomorphaceae bacterium
GACAATTCTGACGCAGGATTTACAGATGCAAATGGTGGCGATTGGTTGTCTAAAAGACAAACATTGATAAGAAAATCGACTATTTTAAAAGGAGTAACTACTAGCCCTATAGTATTTGACGTTATGAGCCAGTGGGACACACTTCCTGATGCAACATATACAGAGCTAGGAGCACACGTTTGCGACTGCGAAACATCTTCTGCTTCTATTTCTGAAAGCGAAGTCTCGTTTGTAATGTACCCAAACCCAAGCCTAACAGGGTCTAGCGTTAGTATTTCTACATCCAGCAAAATTAATTCTGTTGTGATTTTTGATGCATTAGGAAGAGAAGTGAAAAATCTTGTAAGTGTATCCAACAAAAACGCACTTATCTCTCTAAAAAATATAGAAGCTGGAAATTATTTAGTCTCTATTTTATTCGACAACGGCTCACAAAAGAACACCTCTTTAGTTGTTAAGTAGAACTACTATAAAAAAGACTTTTGCACTAATTACTATAATCACGTTAATTAGTACAAATGTCTTTGCTCAGACCATATT
>JABAYQ010000133.1:2525-6868 GCA_018608925.1 Cryomorphaceae bacterium
CCATATTAAGTGGTCAGATAAATGATGCTATAAGTGGCGAAAGTCTTATAGGCGCAACTGTTATTGTTAATAAAAAAGGTGTCGTTGCCGATTACGATGGCCGCTATTCTATACAACTAGAAAAAGGAAAATATAGCGTAACTGTCTCCTATGTAGGATATCAGAAAGTGACTAAAGAAATTGAGCTAGAAAATAAAAACATCCAACTTAATTTTGAGCTAAGCTCTACACAACTTAATGAAGTTCAAGTAGTAGCAGATATTGCTATTGACAGAAAAACACCTGTAGCATTTTCAACTATTCCCTTAAAAAAGATTGACGAAGAGTTAGCTTCTCAAGACATCCCAATGATTTTAAATTCTACTCCAGGAGTTTATGCCACCCAGCAAGGAGGTGGAGATGGAGATGCAAGAATTACCATAAGAGGGTTTAACCAAAGAAACGTGGCTGTAATGATAGACGGCATTCCGGTCAACGACATGGAAAACGGTTATGTGTATTGGTCTAATTGGTTTGGACTAGACGCAGTTACATCCAACATTCAAGTTCAAAGAGGTTTAGGAGCATCTAAAATTGCTATTCCGTCTGTGGGAGGAACAATGAATATTCTTACTAAAGGAATGAACAACAAAAAAAGTTCTAGCTTTAAACAAGAAGTCGGTTCGTTCGGAAAATGGAGAACTAGCTATGGATATAACTCAGGGAAACTGAGCAGCGGCTGGTCATTTACTTTTGCGGGTTCTTATAAAAGAGGTAACGGCTTTGTAGACGAAACTTTCTCAAAAGGATTGTTTTACTACACCAAAATACAGAAAACTCTAGGCAAACATATTCTAAGTGTATCTGCAATGGGAGCGCCTCAAGAACACGGACAGAGATCTTTCAAAAGCGACATTGCTACTTATTCTGGAGAGTCGGCTAATGCTTTAGGAATAAACGATAGTTTATTTGGAGAGTTTTCCAACAAAGGAATTAATTATAACAAACATTGGGGCTATTTAGACCGATGGTCTATCAACAGTAATGGCGATACTATTTCGTCTACAGAGACCCTAAACACAAAGAAAAACTATTACCACAAACCTCAATTCTCTCTTAGAGACTTTTGGTCGGTTAGCGACAAATTTTACGTTTCCAATATAGCATACGCATCTATCGGAAACGGTGGAGGAACTAGTATTCATACCAACTCTTCCAATTACGACAACGATGGTCAGTATAACCTACAAGAAGTGTATAATAATAATGTGAGTTTGCTAGATCCTAATTATTCGCCGACACTTAACAAGTCGACGAACTACTTAAGAAGCTCAATAAACAACCATTATTGGTATGGGTTTTTGTCAACTATGAATTACGATTTGTCCAATCAATTTGTTCTTTCTGGAGGTTTAGACTTAAGATATTACGAAGGACAACACTACAGAGAAGTTTATGATTTAGTTGGTGGAGATTATGCTATCGAAGAAGGAGTTAACCTTAATCAAAGTTCTCAAATAAAAGAGATTGGAGATATTGTTGGTTACCATAACGATGGAATTGTAAAATGGTCGGGAGTATTTTCTCAATTAGAATATACCAACGATAACGTAAGTGCATTTTTAAACATCACTGGCTCTAATTCTGCTTACAAACGAATCGATTATTTCAAGAAAAAAGATTTGGTTTTAGAAGACACTACTTTCGTAGAAGCTTTAGGAACAAGAGTATCTACCAATTATGTTTACGATGAAGATGGAGTAATTATAGGTGCAGAAAAATCGATGGTAGAGGATACTATTTTCTACAACGGAAACGCATATACCATGAATTCTGAACAGGCTAGATTTGCCCAAACAGATTGGAAATGGATAAGAGGGTATACTTTTAAAACAGGCTTAAACTACAACATAGACTTAAGCAACAATGTGTTTTTTAACCTAGGATATATTTCTAAGGCTCCAAGGTTCAACAACGTTTATTATTACGACAACACCGAGTACCGAGACATCAAAAACGAATTGGTAAAAGCAATAGAAGGAGGATATTCGTATAGGTCCTCTACTTTTTCTGCAAACGTAAATGCGTATTACACCTCTTGGCAAAACAAACCGTCTAGCGGAGGAGTAAGCGTTGTTATCGACGAAACAACCTTCAGGGCAAATATAAACGGAATGGATGCCCTGCATAAAGGAGTAGAAATGGATGCTGCTTTTAAGTTCAACAAAGACCTTTCTATGGAAGGATTGCTTTCTCTAGGAAACTGGACTTGGCAATCGGCAGATACCGTACGTTTTTACGACGACAACAATCAACCAATTTTTGACGATAACGGAAATGAAATAGTAAGGTCTTTCGATGCCACAGGAGTACATGTTGGAGACGCTGCACAAACCCAATTTGGGCTAAGCATTAGATATTCTCCAATAGATCAGTTTTACATCAAACTAAGAGGAACCCATTTCGATGATTATTATTCTGATTTTGATCCCCTTTCTTTAGATGGAGAAAATGCTGGAAGAGAGTCTTGGAAAATTCCTGCTTATCAGTTAGTCGATTTGCATACTGGCTATACCTACAATATCAATAAAAAAACAAAACTAAAATTCCGTTTGAGTGTTCTTAACCTATTAAATGAAAATTATATCTCAGACGCTCAAAACAATGATTCCTACAACGCTAATTACTCCGATTTTGGCGCTAAGTCGGCTGGAGTGTTTTTCGGAATGGGACGACGATTTAACCTAAGTGCTCAACTAATATTTTAACAAATTATGAAATTTTATATTTTTCTATTTTTAACCGTATTCAGCAATTTATTAATCGCTCAAACTATAGCTGATGCTAGAGCTCAATCGGAAGGAGCAATAGTAACAGTTACTGGAATCGTTACTAATGGCTCAGAAATGCCTGTCGTGAGATACATGCAAGACTCAAGTGCAGGGATAGCAATCTATGACAATCTTTTAGAAGATGTAGAACGTGGTGATAGTATTACGGTTACAGGTAAACTAGATGATTTTAACGGATTATTAGAAGTAATCGACGTAACTTTCACCAACCACGGACAAACTGATCAAATAATACCTGCAATAAGTACTCCTAATGATGTTAATGAAAGCAATGAATCAGAATTACTAAAAATTGAAAATGTTGTATTTACTGATGGAGGAGGTTTTTTTAGTCAAGGGACTTTTGAGTTTGAATCAGCAGGATTAACAAGTGTAATTTTCGTAAAAGGAGGATCTCAATTAGATGGTGAATTAATTCCAACAGCACCTATTACTATAGTAGGAATCTCTTCTCAGTATAATGTGCAAAACCCTCCGGGGTATCAGCTTTTACCAAGAGACTTAAATGACTTTATCTATAGCGATGAAATCATCATTACTTCGGCATTAACACAAGAAAACATAACTACTTCTAGCTTCGACATCTCCTGGACGACCAACCTAAGCGGATCTACAATGGCTTATTACGGAACAACTCCTAATCTAGAATTAGGAATGCTAGACCAAGAATCAGAAGGAACCGATCATATTTTAAATGTTACAAACTTAGAGCCAGGATCTATTTATTACCTAAAAGCGTTTTCTATAAACGAGACTGACACTGCTTTTTCTGGATTAACAGCCTTTGCAACAGAATCTAATTCTACAGGTCAAATTTTAGCTTACTTCAATAAAGACGTAGACATAACTGCAACTACTGTAGAAGAAGCTCAAAACATTGGTGCATTTATTAATGACACTATTAAAGCATATATAGACAAGGCAATGGTAACCCTAGACGTAGCTGTTTACAACCATTCCGACGCTCTTATTACTTCTGCAATTAACGATGCCTACGAAAGAGGGGTTGACGTAAGATACATCACTTGCGAATCTACTTCTACTGATGCTTTAGAAGATTTAAACGAAAGTATTGAGGTTTTACAAAGACCAGAAGGTTCAGGAATAATGCACAATAAATTTGTAATTATAGATGTCAATGAAGTTAACAATAGCTGGATAATTACTGGCTCTACCAACTGGACAAGCGATCAGCTTTTTAACGATTATAACCACCTTGTTATAGTACAAGATCAGTCTGTAGCAAAAACATACCAAATTGAGTTTAACGAAATGTGGGGTTCTGATAATCAAACCCCTAATGCTCAAAACGCAAAATTTGGTTCTGCTAAAAGCAACAATACGCCACACCATTTTATAGTAGGCGGAAAAAACATGGAGGTTTACTTTTCTCCATCCGATAATACTACAAACAATATTGCGACTGCTGTTAAAAGTGGGGATGAAGAAATTCAGTTCGGGCTTTTAGTATTTACTAACAACACACTAGGGAGTACTATCTTAGAAAGATAT
>JABAYQ010000161.1:0-3398 GCA_018608925.1 Cryomorphaceae bacterium
CTTTATATCTGAGGATTTTCTATTAAGATTAAAACTTATGTTTTCAAGTCCCCCGAATATCATCGATTGGCGCATAGCATTTAAATCTTGACTTAAAGGATTTAACAAGATTACCTGCTCTTTCTTGTCTATTTCTTCGATTAAATCTATGTAGCTAGATTTCGTTAAAGAATTGTTAATGCATTCGTTAAATCCGTTAGAACTTAAAAAATCAGAAATAGTATTCTGAATTTTTTCTGCATTGGGTTTATTGATTGAAGAAACAGAAGATAGTACTTGTGAAGGAATAGCTATGTTGTTATATCCGTAAATTCTTAAAATTTCTTCTACAACATCTTCTTGTCTAGTAACATCGGTTCTGTATGTAGGAATCGAGATAGCAAGAAGGCCATCTTTTTTTTCTAAAACCTTAATGTCTAGATCTTTTAGAATTGTGTAAATGTTGTCTTCAGGAATTTCTTGACCTATAAGCTTAGTAACTTTTGCTAGGCTTAAATTAAGGGTAGCCTCTTCGATCTTTTTCGGATAAATGTCTATTATATCAGAACTTAGTTGAGCCCCACATATCTCTACTAATAAATCTACTGCTCTTTGAACTGGATAAACAACATTGTTTGGATCAACACCTCTTTCAAATCTAAAAGATGCATCAGTATTTAAGTTATGTCTTTTTGAAGTTTTTCTTACTGAAACAGGGTTGAAATAAGCACTCTCTAAAAATATAGAAGTTGTCTTGTTACTAACGCCCGATTGTAATCCTCCAAAAACTCCAGCTAGGCACATTGGTTTAGATTCCCTATCACAAATGATTAAATCTTCATTTGATAGTTTTCTTTCTACTTCGTCTAAAGTGGTAAAGCTTGTGTTTTGCTCTAAGTTGCGAACTATTATTTTGTCTCCGTTTATCTTTTCTAAATCAAATGCATGAAGTGGTTGCCCTGTTTCATGAAGTACAAAGTTTGTAATGTCAACAACGTTATTTATAGGAGATAGACCTATAGATTCAAGTCTTTTTTTAAGCCATTCTGGAGAAGGCTCCACTTTAATGTTGTTTAAACAAACTCCAGCATACCTAGGACATAAATCATGATTTTCAATTTCTATAGAGAAACTATTTTCTTTTTGGTTACTATCGTGTTTTTTTATTTCTGGAATATTTAAGCTGTGATTATCTCCATTTTGATTTAAAGCTGCTCTTAAATCTCTAGCAACTCCAATGTGAGACATAGCGTCAGATCGGTTTGGAGTGAGTCCAATTTCAAAAACAAAATCACTTTCTAAATTAAAGTACTTGCTTGCTTCTGTTCCAACTTTAGCGTTAGAATCTAAAACCATTATTCCTTCATGACTACTTCCTAATCCTATCTCGTCTTCAGCGCATATCATTCCTTGAGAAGCCTCTCCTCTTATTTTTCCTTTTTTTATTTTGAAAGACTCTTGACCTGAGTATAAAACAGCTCCTATAGTAGCAACTGCTACTTTCTGACCTTTATCTATATTAGGAGCTCCGCAAACAATTTGAAGAAGCTCTTCTTGGCCAATATTAACTTTAGTAACACTTAATCTATCTGCATTTGGGTGTTGTATTTTTTCTACAACTTCACCAATAACAATGCCCTTTAGACCTCCTTTGACGCTTTCAATTTGCTCAATTCCTTCTACTTCTAGACCTGTGTCTGTAAGTAATTTAGCAACATCTGTAGGCTCAAGATCTACATTGATGTATTCTTTAAGCCAGCCGTATGATATTTTCATTTTAAAAATTTAATAGGTGAAACAAAAATAGCAAAAAGAATGTTTTTATTGCTTTTTTCTCTAGGAGATTCTACTCCATTCTAAATGGTTATTGCCTTTTAGCTTATACTCCTTTAGGATTGCTATATTTTTACTTTTTTCTAGCTTAGGGTCATCGTCTAAAATTTCTATTGCTATCTGTCTTGCATATTGTAAAATGGCATTATCTTTTATAATGTCTGCGATTTTTAAATCTATAACTCCGCTTTGTTTAGTTCCCATCATATCACCAGGCCCTCTTAGTTTTAGATCTACCTCTGCAATGTCAAAACCATCATTTGTTCTAACCATTGTTTTAAGTCGTTCTTGTCCTTCTATGCTAATTTTATGACCACTCATTAGTATGCAGTAAGATTGTTCGGCTCCTCTACCAACTCTTCCTCTTAGCTGATGTAATTGAGATAAGCCAAATCTTTCAGAACTTTCTATAACCATAACCGAGGCGTTGGGTACATTTACTCCAACTTCTATTACGGTTGTGGCAACCATTATTTCGGTTTCTTTTTTTATAAAACGGTTCATTTCGAAATCTTTGTCTTCTGATTTCATTTGTCCATGAACGATGCTAATCTTTTGATCTGGGAACGTTCTGCAAATATTTTCATATCCTTCCATTAGATTGCTATAATCTAATTTTTCACTTTCTTTAATTAGTGGATATACAATATATACTTGTCTGCCCTTTTCAATTTCGGTTTTTATAATTCCGTTTGCAGCTAATCGGCCACTTTCACTTTTCCAAACCGTTTTAATTGATTTTCTGCCAGGTGGGAGCTCGTCAATTACAGAAATATCAAGATCTCCGTATAGAGTCATTCCTAGCGTCCTAGGAATAGGTGTGGCTGTCATAACTAAGACGTGTGGTGGCCTACTATTCTTTTTCCACATCTTTGCTCTTTGGGCTACACCAAATCGGTGCTGTTCGTCTATTACTACTAGTCCAAGATTTTTATATTTAACTTTGTCTTCTAATAGTGCATGGGTTCCTATTAAAATATGAGTTTTTCCATTTTCTAAGTTTTCGTGGATTTCTCTTCTTTTTTTAGTCTTAACGGATCCTGTTAATAGCTGTATTTCTATGGGAAGTCCTTCAACCATTTCTCTAACCGTCTCAAAGTGCTGATTTGCTAATATTTCTGTTGGAGCCATTAAGCAAGTTTGGAAACCATTGTCTAAAGCAATTAGCATACTCATTAAAGCAACAAGCGTTTTGCCACTTCCTACATCTCCCTGTAATAGTCTATTCATTTGATGGGTAGCGCCACAATCTTTTCTAATTTCTTTTAACACTCTTTTTTGAGCGTTTGTTAGTTCAAATGGCAAGTTTTCGTTAAAGAAACGATTGAAGAAATTATCGACCTTAGAAAAAGTAAATCCTTTTAGTTTCATTTTTCTTACCAACTTCATTCTTATGAGCTGAAGTTGTATATAGAATAGCTCTTCAAATTTTAATCGGTATTGAGCTTTTAAAAGCGTGTTGCTATCCTTGGGAAAATGAATGTTTTTAAGTGCTTCTTTTTTTGATATTAAGTTTAGCTTTTCGATAATGTATTCGGGAAGAGTTTCTTCTACTTCATTAAGAACTTTAGGAAGAAGTTCTTGAG
>JABAYQ010000161.1:3408-6864 GCA_018608925.1 Cryomorphaceae bacterium
TTGTTGTTAAGTCCGTGGTTGTTTAATTTTTCTGTAGAATGATAAACAGGTTGTAAACGTTTTACGATTTCTTTATTAAACGTTTTAGTGCTTTCCATTTCCGGATGAACTATGTTTAGTTTGCCGTTGAATAAATTTGGTTTTCCAAAAACAACATAGTCGGTATTAATTTTAATGCTGTCTTTTATCCATTTAGTGTTTTTAAACCAAATTAAGTCTATGGTTTTAGTTCCATCACTAAACTTCGCAACTAATCTTTTAGCATGTTTAGCCCCTATGGTTTCAATACTAATTATTTTACCAATTAGCTGAACGTTTGGTAAATCACTGGTAATTTCCGATAGTTTGTAAAATTTAGATCTGTCAATATATCGAAATGGGAAAAAATTAAGTAGATCATGGAAAGTAAAAAGATTGAGTTCTTTTTTAAGAACTTCTGACTTTTTCGGCCCTACTCCTTTGAGATATTCTATTGATGTAGATAAAATATACATGCTATAAAAATAAAAAAAAAGCCTCATCTAATTGATGAGGCTTTCAAATAATTTTTTTGATATTAAATGCTATTTGCACCTAAAAATAATATTGGGTTTTCTATGTAAGATTTTAATGTTCCTAAGAACTTAGAACCAACTACTCCATCAACTACTCTATGATCGCATGAAAGGGTAAGCTTCATAGTTTTTCCAACTACTATCTGTCCGTTTTTAACAACTGGCTTTTCAATTATTCCACCAACAGCTAAAATGCAAGCGTCCGGAGGATTAATAATTGCAGTAAATGCTTCTATGTCGAACATTCCTAGATTAGAAATCGTGAATGTATTTCCTTGCCAATCTTCTGGTTGAAGTTTTTTAGCCTTAGCTTTTGCTCCATATTCTTTTACTTCAGAAGATATTTGGCTTAGCCTTTTGCTATCTGCAAATCTAACAACAGGAACTAGTAATCCGTCTTCGACTGCCATTGCAACACCAATATGAATGTGCTCGTTGAATCTTATTCTATCTTCTAACCAACTAGAATTAACTTGTGGGTGCTCGCGAAGAGCCATGGATGTAGCTTTAACAATAAGGTCGTTAAACGAAATTTTAATTGGAGCAATTGTGTTTATAGATTGTCTTGCATCTACAATTTGATCCATGTTTATTTCAGTAGTTAAATAGAAGTGAGGTGCTGTAAATTTACTTTCTCCAAGTCTTTGTGCAATCACTTTTCTCATTTGAGAAACTTCTATTTCAGAATACTTTTCTATTGATTGAACCACGTTACCTCCTGAGAAATTATCAATATCTCTTTTAATAATTCTTCCGTTATCTCCAGTACCCTTTACCAATGCAAGGTTAATATTTTTCTCTGACGCTAACTTTTTCGCTAGAGGAGAAGCTGTTCCTTTAGAATCTGAATTAGTAGTATAACTAGCAGTTGTTACTACTTGTTGAGCTGCTGGTGGAACTTGAGCTGCAACCTCTTTTTTAGGTTCAGCTTTTGCAGCTACTACTATTTTTTCTTCTTTTACCTCTTCCTTAGGAGCTTCCACTAATAGACTAGCAATGTCTTCTCCTTCTTCTCCAAGTATTGCTAGAATACTATCTACTGGAGCTTTATTTCCTTCAGTTACTCCAATGTGTAATAAAACACCTTCTTGGAAGCTCTCGAATTCCATTGTAGCTTTATCTGTTTCAATTTCTGCTAATAAGTCTCCTTCAGAAATTTTATCTCCTACATTTTTGTGCCATTTAGCTACAACACCTTCAGTCATGGTGTCGCTTAGTCTTGGCATATTTACTACTTCAGCCATCTTTCCTTAGTCTTTTATAAATGGATAATCACTCTGTTCGTATACGCTATCGTATAAATCTTTTTCGGTTGGAAATGGCGACTCTTCCGCAAACTTAATTGCTTCAGCGATAACCTCCTTCACCTCATTTTGCATTTTTTCTATCTCTTGCTCACTAGCAAAATTATTTTTTTTGATAATTTCCAAAGTAGTGTTTAAAGGATCAATTTTTTGATATTCTTTAACTTCGTCTTTGGTTCTGTATTGTTGTGCATCAGACATCGAATGACCTTTGTATCGGTATGTTTTTGCCTCTAAAAATGTTGGTCCTTCTCCTTTTCTTGCTCTATCTACAGCTATTTTAACCGCATCTCTCATGGCTAATATGTCCATTCCGTCAACAGGGCCACATGGCATTTCATATCCTAAACCTAGTTTCCAGATGTCGCTATGATTAGCTGTCCTTTCTACTGAAGTTCCCATAGCATATCCATTGTTTTCACAGATGAAAACTACTGGTAGTTTCCAAAGCATCGCAAGGTTAAATGTTTCGTGAAGAGAGCCTTGGCGAACTGCTCCGTCTCCCATGAAACATAATGTTACAGCGTCAGATCCATTGAATTTGTCTGCAAATGCTAGTCCAGCTCCTAGAGGAATCTGACCTCCAACAATACCATGACCTCCGTAAAAGTTATGTTTTTTGCTGAACATATGCATTGATCCTCCGTTACCTTTTGAGCAACCTGTAATCTTTCCCATTAATTCTGCCATTACAAATTTTGGCTCAACGCCCATTGCAATTGGTTGAACATGGTTTCTATATGCGGTTATCATTTTGTCTTTTGATGGATCAATTGCTTCTATGCATCCAGCAAGAATAGCTTCTTGTCCATTGTATAAATGTAAAAAACCTCTGATCTTTTGTTGGATATATAATGCTGAAGCTTTATCTTCTAACTTCCTCCACAAAAGCATGTCTTTATACCACTTTAAATATTTTTCTTTTGATTCTAACTTTGCCATTAAATTATTTAATATGTAATAAGGTTGTTGCAAATTTAATATAAAAAGGTATTACTTTAACCAATTAAATCTGAACTATTAAAAGAGCTTGGAAGTATGTTTTTGATGCTCTTTGACTTGAAGATATTTGAACCCTTTTTTTGAGTGATAATTTCTATATTTCTATCCTGATTGAATTCGTATTCAGAGATGCTTTGTCTGCAAGATCCACAAGGAAAAACCATTGCTTGGGCTCCTTTTTCAGAGCCAACATAAATTGCTATTTTTAATACTTTAGAATCTGGAGCATTAGACTTTGCAGCAAAAATCGCAATTCTTTCGGCGCATAAGCCAGAAGGATAGGCAGCATTTTCTTGGTTATTTGCACAGAATATTTCATCATTTTCTAATAATAAAGACGCTCCAACTTTAAAGTTTGAGTACGGCGCATATGCTTTTTCAGAAGCTTCTATGGCTTTGTTTAATAGTTTAGAATCTAGTTCGCTGAGCTCATTTTTTTCTAGTTCTATTATTTCAACAATCTCTTTGTGGATTTTCATTTTTTTTCAATTGAATTCTTAAATCAAATCTATAATATTTAATCCACTGAAGTCATTTTTTAAATTTAAAAATCATTCATTTAATATTGGTACCTTTGTCTTTAAAGAATTTAGAGC
>JABAYQ010000041.1:0-4223 GCA_018608925.1 Cryomorphaceae bacterium
CATAATTCTTCAATAGATTCCATTCGATGAGTAGAGAAAATGATAGTTGTTCCGTTTTTTTTAAGATCTAGAATTTCATTTTTTATTTGTTGGGCATTTACTGGGTCTAGTCCGCTAAATGGTTCGTCTAAAATCAGCAATTTTGGTTGGTGTATTACTGCTGCTATAAACTGAACCTTCTGAGCCATTCCTTTTGAAAGTTCTTCAATTTTTTTATCCCACCAGCTATTCATGTCTAGTTTTCCGAACCAATAAAGAAGTTGCTTTTTAGCATCTGATTTCTCCAATCCTCTAAGTTGAGCTAAGTACAGACTATGCTCTCCAACTTTCATTTTTTTATATAGGCCTCTTTCTTCTGGTAAATAGCCAATAAACGGAATGTGTTTTTCGCTTAACTTTTCTTCATCGAAAAATAGTTGGCCATCGTCTGGAACTGTGATCTGATTAATTAATCGTATTAGAGTTGTCTTACCTGCTCCATTCGGACCTAGTAGTCCGAATATACTAGATGGTTTAATAGAAAAAGAAATGTCTTTAATAACATCGTTTTCTCCATAAGACTTGTAAATATTTTCTCCTCTTATCATTCTTGTATTTCTTTAATGTAAACGATTGAATAGCCAGGGATATTAATTTTACCTTTTTTGTTTTTGTTTTCGTTTATCCATTTTTCGTCTTTCAATTCTGCAAAATAATTTTCTACTCTTGCATTTTTTATGCCATAATTAAGCAGATCAATAGTGTTGTTTTTTTCGCTGAGATTAGTGACTAATATTGTTTTAAGTCCGCTTCTTTGCGAGCTATATATCTGCAAAGGATCTATTTCCACATTTGTTGCTAATTTTGGGTTGTTAGGGCATTCACAACTAAGTTTGGATTGGAAATCAACTTTCCATTGCTCTCCTTTAGTTGTTTCCTTTTTAAAGTTATATGATTCGTAGGTCAATCTATTCCATAAAGATGTAGCCAATCCTGACGAACTTAATTCCATTTTATCATTCATCATTTCTATAGCAGCAAAAACAGGGAACTTTTTAGATCCTATGCTATGGTAGTGTAGCATTTTTGCGTCTGTTTGACTTATTATTTCGTTTATTAAATTAGAGCTAAATAAAGCGTGAATCCATTTGTTGTTAATGGAGTAGGGTTGTGGCTCGATTAGATTGTATTCTGTTACCCATGTGTCAAATTCGCTTGTTGCATCCCATTGCCACCATTTTAATCTTTGTTTTAAGTCCATTTTAGCAAAGGCAATTAACTGTTTGTATTGCTTGTGATTGTTGTAGTCAAAAACTGGACTTTTGAAATGTGGGTAATAATGAAGTATGAAATGAAATTGTTTTTTTTGTTTTGAAAAATGCTTGTTAATTGCTGTAACTAAATTCTGATTCCATTGAGCCATTCTTTTGTTTTTATTTCCTCCAACAACACCAATTTTCGCATTGGGAAATTCTTTCAATATTTTCAAAGACCAAATAATGCAAGTATCTGCATATGCTTTTGCATTTGGGTAAAAATGTTTGGTTATTAAATTTTCGCTGTTTATTTCATTTCCTAGCTCTATATATTTTATTTCAATATTATTCCTTTGAGCTTCTTTAAGCATTTCAATTTCGTTTTCGATAGTACTCGTTATAAGATTGAGTGTGAAAACTGCTTGTGCATTTTGAGATTTAATAGCATAAGCAAAGTCAGATATTTTATCATATCTAGGTGTTTTAGCATTGTATCTATTTACTTGTCGCCAAAAAGGATTTTTCTTTTTATTTAATTTAGTTAAGCTCCTAAATTCTTGTTCGGTTTCTATTGTCTTGCCATTAATTAGAAAATTTGATTTCTGCAAAAAAGGAAGTAATTCAGAATAGGATAGAGTCCAGCCTTTCTTCCAGTCCCAATAGAAGCTATTAGAGCCTCCAGGGTATCTTAAGGTATTGGGGTGAAGCTTTGATAGGCTTTGTTCAAAGTTTTCTTGCTGCCATCTTGGGGCGTCAGACATATGGGCATTGTATCCCATGAGAGGTGCTTGCTTTTCTTTAAGTTGAGAAAAAGCAGTGCTGCAGCAAACTAATAAAACCAATAAGTATTTAAGCATATTCTAATTTATATAATTAACTAAAAATGCTCAAACTTATTTTAGCTAAACATTTCTTTAACTTTATCAAAGAATGATTTGTCTTTGGCTGAAGGTTTTGGCTTGAAATTTTCGGAATCTTTATGTTTCTCGAAAAATGCTTTTTCTTCTTTAGATAGCTTTTGAGGAGTCCAAACATTTAGATGAATCAAGATGTCACCGGTTCCGTAACCGTTTAAAGAAGGAATTCCCTTTCCTTTTAATCTCAAAATTCTTCCTGCTTGAGAACCTGCTTCTATTTTAATCTTCACTTGTCCTGTTACTGTAGGAACTTTTACTTCGCTTCCTAAGGCTGCATCCGCAAAACTAATGTAGCAGTCAAAATGTAAGTTGTCATTTTCTCTTTTTAGTTGAGCATGATCTTCTACGCTTAGCAATACGATTAAATCTCCGGCATACCCATCAAAAGGGGCATCGTTTCCTTTTCCTGTTACTTTTAACTGCATTCCATCTTCAACTCCTGCAGGAATGTTTATGCTAACAACTTCTTCTTTCTCAATTAAACCATGAGCGTTCGATCCTTTTGGTCTACTGTCTATAGATTTACCTAAGCCACTACAAGAAGGGCAGCTAGCACTAGTTTGCATCTGACCTAAGATTGTATTTGCTATACGAGTAACTTGTCCTGTTCCTCCACATTGAGCACAGCTTTTATAGCTTACTCCTTCTGCTTGAACTAACTTTTTTACTTTAATTTTTTTCTCAACTCCATTTACAACATTTTCGAGGTTGATTTTAAGTTTTATTCTAAGATTCGATCCTTTTACTTGTCTTCTTCCCCCACCTCTTGATCCGCCTCCGAAAAAACTATCAAATGGGGAGCCTCCGCCACTTCCAAAAATATCACCAAATTGATTGAATATGTCGTCCATATTCATTCCTCCTCCGCCACCTCCGTAGCCTCTGTTTCCCATTCCTGCATGACCAAACTGATCGTACTTTTGCTTCTTTTCAGCGCTACTTAAAACATCATATGCTTCTGCTGCTTCCTTGAATTTTTCCTCCGCCTCTTTATTATCCGGATTTTTATCTGGATGAAATTGGATAGCCATTTTTCGATAAGCCTTTTTTATCTCTGTTTCGCTTGCTGATTTAGAAACACCTAAAACTTCGTAATAATCTCTTTTGCTCATAGTATTGTTAGTTGTTAGCTACTACCACTTTTGCGTAGCGAATAACTTTTTCATTTAAAAAATATCCTTTTTCAATTACGTCTATAATCTTTCCTTTCATTTCCTCGGAAGGAGCTGGGATGTTTGTAATTGCTTCATGGTAATCAGTATTTAATTCCTGACCAATCGGATTGTCTATTTCTTTAAGACCTTTAGACTCAAGAGTTGTTTTTAATTTGTTGTAAATCAAACTTACTCCTTGATCATCTTCTAAATTTTCTCCTGCCTCTTTTTTGGCTTTCATTGATCTTTCGAAGTCATCTAATATAGGTATGATAGCCGATAGCACGTTTTCTCCAGCGGTTTTATATAATTCGATTCTTTCTTTAGCAGTTCTTTTTTTGAAATTTTCGAATTCAGCAAAAAGACGTAGGTGTTTGTCGTTCAATTCAGCAATTTGATCTTTAGAAGATTTCTTAGCTTCATCAGTCTTTTTCTTTACTGTTTTTTTCTTTTCCTTTTTTTCTTTTTCCTCACTCATCTTTTAAACAAATTTATTTTTTATGGTACGTTTCAATAATAATGCCAACATAAAAAAAGCAGTCAATTTGGCAGATTGACTACTTTTTAATTCATTTCTGACAATTATTATTTAATTGATATTTTCTTTAAAAATTGATTTAATTCATCCCCTCTAAGGTTTTTGGCAATAATAATTCCATTACCATCTATAATATAGGTGCTAGGGATAGAATTAATTTCATAAAGCCCAGCAGCGCTTGATTGCCATCCTTTTAAATCGCTAACATGGTATTCCCATTTTAGTTGATCTTTTACCATAGCTTTAAGCCAACTTTCCATGTTTTTATCTAAGGAGACACTAAAAACTTCCATTCCTTTTCCGTTTTCAAATTTTTGTTTTTTAAATCTATCGTAGGTTTTAACAAGATTCGGATTTTCTCTTCTACACGGTCCACACC
>JABAYQ010000041.1:4233-6851 GCA_018608925.1 Cryomorphaceae bacterium
AGTCAATAATAACAACTTTTCCTTTGAGTTGAGATAGCTTCATAAGCTCTCCATTCGGATTTTTTTGAGATATTTCTGGAGCTTTGTCTCCAATATTCAATCCTACGTTCTGACTATAAACAGACATACTTATAAGTAGTCCTAATACGGCAAATAATTTCTTCATGACTTAGTTTACTCTTTTAATGTTTGCACCTAGTGCGATTAGTCGTTTGTCAATGTTTTGATATCCTCTGTCTATTTGGTTTATGTTGTCAATAGTAGAAGTTCCTGGTGCTGATAAAGCTGCAATTAATAAAGATACTCCAGCTCTAATGTCAGGAGAAGTCATTCTTGTAGCTTTTAGCGGACTTGTTCTGTTTAGTCCAATTACGGTAGCTCTATGAGGGTCACACAATATAATTTGAGCACCCATGTCAATTAATTTGTCCGTAAAAAATAATCTGCTTTCAAACATTTTTTGATGTATTAAAACACTTCCTTTTGCTTGAGTTGCAACAACTAAAATAATGCTCAATAGGTCTGGAGTGAATCCTGGCCAAGGTGAGTCTGAAATAGTTAAAATTGATCCGTCTATAAAACTTTCAATTTCATAAGATTCTTGAGAAGGGATAAATAAATCGTCTCCTCTTAATTCCATTTTTATACCAAGCTTTTGAAATACTCTAGGTATAATTCCTAACTCATTATACTTTACATTTTTAATAGTGATTTCTGACTGAGTCATTGCAGCAAGACCAATAAATGATCCTATTTCAATCATATCAGGTAATATAGTATGTTGGCAACCTC
The DNA here is from genome assembly GCA_018608925.1 of Cryomorphaceae bacterium. GTDB lineage: Bacteria > Bacteroidota > Bacteroidia > Flavobacteriales > UBA7312 > JABAYQ01. Next base: position 5,026 of record JABAYQ010000041.1, read on the forward strand.
CAAGTTTTGAAACACCTTCTATTACTAAAAGATTAGAACCAATACCTTTAATGTCAGCTCCCATGCTGTTCAACATTTTACATAATTGCTGTAAATATGGCTCACATGCGGCATTGTAAATAGTTGTAGTTCCTTTGGCCATTACTGCAGTCATCACAATGTTTGCAGTACCAGTAACAGAAGCTTCATCAAGTAACATGTATGTTCCTTTTAGCCCTTTTGTAGTAACTCTGTAAAATTGTTCTTTTGAATCGTATTCGAAATCTGCTCCTAGTTTTTGGAATCCAATAAAGTGAGTGTCTAATCTTCTTCTTCCAATTTTGTCACCTCCTGGTCTTGGTATAAAACCTTTTCCAAAGCGTGCCAATAGCGGACCTACAATCATTATCGAACCTCTTATTTTCGTTCCTTTCACCTTAAACTCATCTGAGGTTAGGTAATCTAAGTTTATCTTGTCAGCTGTGAAAGAATAGCTAGAATCGCTAAGCTTTACAATTTTCACACCTAAATCATTTAGAAGATCAATAAGTATGTTGATGTCTACAATGTCAGGTACATTATTGATTATAATTTCTTCTTCGCTTAATAAAACAGCGCATAAGATTTGTAGGGCTTCATTTTTTGCTCCTTGAGGTTCTATTTCTCCTTTGAGTTTTAATCCTCCTTCAATAATAAAAGAACTCATATTTTAATTTCTTGAATGGTTACGGTGATTTCTTGGATTTGTTTTTTTCTTCTTCTTAAATTGATTTTGCTTTGGCGGTGGGTTTACCTTGTGAAGCTCAGTTCCTTCAGGAAGAGAAAGCTTTTGATTAGATAAAGTAACTAATTGTTTTAGTATTGTTTTGTCTTCTACTGAATCTAAATTCCAATTTATATATGACTTTTTCATTTGGTTAGCGATGGCTAAAACCAATTTTTCTTTTAAGTCAGCATCTTCCATTTTAACCGCTTCTTCAATCATCAATTCAACAATCTTTCCGTAATGGTTGTATTTGATTTTTTGATTGGGATAATTTAATGGTTCTGGTTTCTTAAAAAGGTCTTCAATATTTGGTTTTGGGTATGGAGAATCAACATCTAATTTAAAATCAGAAATGATAAAAATATGATCCCAAAGTTTGTGTTTAAAATCTTCAATATCCCTTAAATGAGGGTTTAATTCTCCCATCAAATTTATAATGCTTTCAGATGTTTTTTGACGTTTTTCTTTGTCCTCTAAATTAACAGCAAAATCAACCATTTTCTGAATATGTCTACCATATTCAGAGATAATTAACTTTTCTCTTTGAGTGTTGTATTCTAATTCCATAAAATTTTATATATCTATTTACAAATTAAGTCAATTTAGTTGACTATTTGATGATTTTTAATTTAGCAAATTTTAACAATAATTGCTTTTCGCCTGCGTCATTGAAAAGTACTATTGCTTTTTTACTTCCATTTTTATTTTCAATGCTTAAGATTTTGCCAATTCCAAACCTCTCATGTTCTACCAACATGTTTTCTTTTAATAATTCGCTGTTATCAATAAATGGCCCTGAGCTAGTTCTTGTTTGATTTACCTTAGTTAGGTTTTTAGGTGTGAACTTAGGGGTAGGGGGTTTTGGTGCTGTTTTTGGTTTCGCACTGTAATTAGTGTTAACCTTATAATTGTTGGTTTTGGGTTTTGCTTTTTGTTTGTTTCTGAAAACAAATTGCCAATCTAATAAAGAATCATCAATTTCTTCCAGAAATCTACTAGGTTCACAATCAATTAACTGTCCCCATCTCCATCTGCTTGTAGCGTAAGAAAGTTGGATTCTTTTTTCTGCTCTTGTTAGACC
>JABAYQ010000127.1 GCA_018608925.1 Cryomorphaceae bacterium
GTGCATGATTGAGCTCTCACCTCCTGAAATACCTTGTTTTGCTATTTTATCTTTTAGGTCTAAAATAATTCTTTGAGCAGTTTTTGCCCCTATTCCTTTCACACTCTGTAGAGCTGCTACGTTTTCTGACAAAATGGCTAACTGAGCGTCATGAGGAGATAAGGAAGATAATATCGTCTGAGCGGTATTAGTTCCAACACCAGAAACGGATATTAGCAATCTAAACAATTCTCTTTCAGCTTTTTCGAAAAAACCATAAAGAGTATGAGAATCCTCTTTAACTGATAGATGAGTAAAAAGATTACACAACTCTGAGTCCGAAATTTGCGAAAATGTATGCAGAGAAATGCGAATCATATACCCAATGCCATTGCAATCAACAACAACAAAAGATGGATTCTTCTCTACTAACTTACCTTTTATATGTGTAATCATTTCTTTTTTGTTTGAGCGTCAATAACGGCAATAGTTACCATATTTACAATTTCTCTAACAGAACATCCTAACTGAAGAATGTGAACAGGCTTTTTCATTCCTATTAAAACAGGTCCGATTGCTTCTACCTCATCTAATTCTTGAATTAATTTATAGGCAATATTACCAGACTCCAAATTAGGAAAAATCAAAGTATTGGCGTTTTCTTTTAGATTGTTGAATGGAAAAACGTAATCTCTTTTTTCTTTGTTTAATGCGAAATCAGCTTGGATTTCTCCTTCCACATTAAGAGAACTGTTTTTTTGTTTTATAATTTCTACCGCTTTAGCTATCTTTTTGGAGCCTTTAGAATTTGAAGACCCAAAATTAGAATAAGACAGCATAGCAAGCCTAGGCTTAATGTTAAATCTTTTAACCGCCTTAGAAGTCAGTAAAGCTATTTCAGCCAAATCTTCATAAGTAGGATCAATATTAATTGTTGTATCCGCCAAGAAAAGCGTCCCTTTCTTAGTATTCATAATAAACATTCCAGCCACCTTTTCAACTCCATCTTCGGTTCCAATAATCTGAAGAGCAGGCTTAATAGTATTTGGGTAGTTTCTTGTGATACCAGAAATTAATGCGTCAGCATGATCAAGTTCTAACATCATTGCTCCAAAGTAATTTCGCTCTCTCATCAACTTTCTCGCTTCATAAAGAGTAACCCCTTTACGCTGACGTTTTTTGTAAAACTCTTCGCCAAAAATATATCTTCTCTCTTTTTCCTCTTCACTTTTAGGATCAATTATAGTAACGCCGTCAAGTTCTAGAGCATTTTCTTCAATCATTTGACTAATCACCGCTCTTCTTCCAAGTAAAATTGGCTCGGCTATTCCTTCGTCTTTTACTTGCTGCGCAGCTTTCAGAATTTTATAGTGCTCAGCTTCAGCAAAGACTACTCTTTTAGGATTGCTTATTGCTCTATTAGTAATGGATTTTAACAACTTATTATCAAATCCTAATCTAGTTTCTAATTCTTGAGCGTACACATCAAGATCAGGAATCTGTATCTGAGCAACACCCGAATCCATTGCAGCTTTAGCTACCGCTGGTGCAACAACAGATATCAAACGATTATCTAATGGCTTAGGAATAATGTAATCAGGGCCAAATGTGATTACTTGCTCGCCATAAGCTAGGTTAACTGTTTCCGGCACAAGTTCTTTAGTAAGATCGGCAATACTCCTAACGGCTGCTAATTTCATTTCCTCATTTATACATCGTGCTCTAACATCTAAAGCTCCTCTAAAAATATAAGGAAAGCCTAAGACATTATTTACCTGATTAGGATGATCGGAGCGACCTGTAGCCATTATAATATCTTTTCTAACGCTAATGGCTTCATGGTAAGAAATTTCCGGATCAGGATTTGCTAAAGCAAAAACAATCGGATTATTATTCATAGATGCAATCATTTCTTTTGAAACAATATTTCCTTGAGAAAGCCCCAAAAAGACATCCGCACCTTTCATCACGTCGTCAAGAGTTTTAACCTCTCGATTTGTTGCAAATTCAGCCTTTTCTTTTGTAAGATTTTCTGCACCTTTTCTTATTACGCCTTTGCTATCAAGCATTACTATATTCTCTTTCTTAGCTCCAAGCGATAAATACAATCTTGTGCAAGACATTGCAGCTGCTCCAGCTCCATTAACAACAATTAAAACCTCATCAATTTTCTTATCCGCAAGTTCTAATGCATTAATCAATGCTGCACTAGATATAATTGCTGTTCCGTGCTGGTCGTCATGCATGATAGGAATATTTAAAACTTCTTTTAGTCTTCGTTCTATTTCGAAGCACTCTGGAGCCTTAATATCCTCTAGATTAATTCCTCCAAAAGTTGGAGAAATTGCTTTAACTGTATTTACAAACAAATCAATATCGTTAGCGTCAACTTCGATATCGAAAACATCAATATCAGCAAATATTTTGAAAAGTAAGCCCTTACCCTCCATAACAGGTTTTGATGCTTCCGGTCCAATATCTCCTAGTCCTAAAACGGCAGTTCCGTTTGATATTACTGCTACTAAATTACTTTTTGCAGTATATTTATAAACATCGTCTTTGTTTTCACTTATTGCAATGCAAGGATTGGCTACTCCGGGAGAATAAGCTAATGCTAAATCTCTTTGTGTGCTATGCTTCTTGGTTGGGACAACTTCAATTTTGCCAGGACGGCCACTGCTATGATAATCTAACGCCTCTTTCTTGTTATTCTTTTTAGCCATTTGTTATTGTTGTTAAAAAAAAAGCCGGTTAAAAAACCGGCTTTGTAAATTATAAAAATAAATTAGTCTGTAATTACTAATCTCTTCATTGTCTTTATTTCACCATCTACAATTATGTTGGCAAAGTACAAACCTGATTTATGGTTAGAGAAATCAAAGCTTAAAGTTCCTTCTTTATTTATTATTGTTTCATTAAACACTACACTTCCTAACATATCAGAAACTACAACATTAGCTGCCTGACCTAACTTTAAGTCGTAATCAATATAAGTAAGGGAAGAAGTCGGATTAGGATGAAAATCACCAAAGTATTCTTTATTCAAATCAGAAACAGAAGTTGCTGCTGTAGTATAAGTAATATTCACACAAACTGAATCAGTTATATTTAATTCGTCAAATACACAATATTTAACCACAGTAGAGCCTGAAGTTCCATTAGGAAGATAGTGAACAGAAAAACTAGTTTCGTTAGTAGTATTAGCATCTATAGTAATAGATCCATTGGAAGAACTAACATTTGCAGGGTAACATAAATCCCAACAAAAATAATTTGAAGTTCCTTGTGGCGAAGAACCAATTAATTGACGAGAAGCTCTTAAATTTAATGGGGTACCTGTAGCGTTTTCAACCTTAATAGTAGTATAAACTTCAAAATCACTAGGGCTTCCAATAACAGGGTTTGCTTCAGGAGTTAAAACAATGGATTGAGATATTGCTCCAAAAGAGGAAAAAGCTAACAATAAATAGAAAATAGATTTTTTCATAAGTGTATTAAATTTATATAACAAATATAGCAAAAAAAACAGTTTTCATAGCATAGAAACAGTCAAAAACTAATGAGCTGAACGCGTAAGTCCTGACATTATTGACAAGTGTAATCTTCATTTAAGTTAAAATAGCACTAAATTTGTAACTCCTTAAAATCAATATACAGCTATGAAAAAATTAATACTTTTTGTATTTTCTATTTATTCTCTTTTATCATTTTCACAAGATTTAGTCAGCACAACCCCGAGTAACAAAAATGCTCTTCTTGAAGAGTTTACAGCTGCTGGTTGCGGAAATTGTCCAATGGGTCACTCCATTGCTACTATTATTGAAAATGAAAATCCAGGACAAATAATTTCAATAAGATACCATCGCGGAGGACTGGCCACTCCCCAAAACCAAGAAGCATATGACTTTAGAACAGACTTTAGCGACGCCATAGCTCAACAGGCCAATGCAATAGGGCAGCCATTAGGATCAGTAAACAGACATTTGTTTGATGGACAAACATTTACTAGTCAGTCAACAGGAAAATGGCAAGAGTCTTGTTTAGAAATTATAGCTCAAGAAGCAATTGTTAATATTGGGGCTATAGCAATCATTGATTCTAACACTAATGAGCTAGAAATTACGGTTGAGCTTTATTACACTGGCACCCAAACTGCTTCCACAAATTTATTAAATATAGCCTTGCTACAAAACAACATTGAAGCAGCCCAAACAGCATATTCGGTTCCTCAACCAAATGACTTTTTAGAAAATGGCCTCTACTCACACAAACATGTGCTAAGACACTTAATTACAGGCCAATGGGGATTTACTATAGATGTTAGCGAAGGCCCTTTTATCAGAAAAAAATTCAATTATAATATTCCACAGCAGTTCAGAAACATTCCTGTGGATTTAACAAATCTAGAGTTAGCGATATTTATAAACGAAGGCAATCAAGAAGTTTTAAATACAATTTCAATAAACCCTAAGTTTTGTCCTTTAGAAACTGTTAGCATTCAAGACTCTGAAAACATAGCGACTAAAATCTATCCTAACCCTGCAAACAAAAACGCAACAATAAACATTGAAACTAAAGCAAAAGACATTGACCAAATTAATATTATAGATATCACCGGAAGCATCTTGTATCAAGATAATTCATTCAACGAACAAACTACTCTTGAGATTGGAAGTTTAAACTACAAACCTGGCATTTACTTTGTTCAATTTATCCAAAACAAAAACGCAATCTCCAATGAAAAATTAATTATCTACTAAAACAATTAAACATGAAAAAACTATTTACAATTTTAACAATTTGCTATAGCCTTTCTAGCTTTGCTCAGCTAGAAAATGGAACTGTAGCTCCCGACTTTACTGCTACAGACATTAACGGAAATAGTCATAGGCTGTACGACTATTTGGACAACGGCTATTCTGTGATAATAGATATTTCAGCAACATGGTGCCCCCCATGCTGGAGCTATCATAGTCAGCATATATTAGAAGATGTTTGGGCTTCTCATGGTCCAGCCGGAGAACCAGGTGTAAATGCAAACACTTCAGATGATGTTGTTGTTTTATTTTTTGAAGGAGACGCAAGCACAAACCTAGACCAGTTGAATGGTATAGGCACTGGAACATTGGGGGACTGGACAGAAGGGATAAGCTACCCAATTATAGACGACGCAACTATTTCATCGCTTTATGAAATAGGATATTTTCCAACCGTTTATACTATTTGCACTGATAGAACTGTTACAGAATCAGGGCAATTACCCGCAGAAAATCATTACGAACTAATACAAGAGTGCGCTGTACAAGTTACAGGGAAAAATTTAAAAGTTCTAGACTATATCGGAGAAGTAAGCTCCTGCGCCCCTGCTTCAATTGAAATGAGCACAGAGATTCAAAACCTAGGGACAGAACAAGTAAATAGTTTTACTGTAAAATTAATGGACGGAAATACAGAAGTTGCGTCTGAAATATTTACTGGAATATTTGAACCATACGACAGAACTATAGTTGACTTTGGAGTTATAAATATTGATGTAACAACAAACTTTACTATTGTATTAGAAGAACAAGATAATCTTTCTAGTGACAATCAATTAACCCAAGAGATTACAGCTGCCACAATAGATCAACAAGCAATTGTTAAAGTTACAACAGACAACTTTGGAGCTCAATGCTCCTGGAACATAAAAAATGAAAACGGAGCGATAGTTGCTGACGGAGGCCCATACAACAATCATAGCAACACAAGTACATTTGTACAACAAGTGCAAGATGACCAAGCAATAAATCTGCCCCAAAGTGGTTGCTATTCTTTTGAGGTTAACGATAATGGAAATGATGGAATGTATACGTTTCAACCTACGTTTTTTAGAATTGTAGACTCCCAAGGAAATACCATTGCAAACATAAATGGAGATGAGTATACTTCATCTATCGCCAAAGATTTCACCAACATCTCTACATCAACTAGCATTAATAAAAACAAAAACACTCTTTTCAATGTTTACCCTAACCCTGCTTACGGCATGATAAACATTGAATTTGATTCTCAATTTGAAAAAGAAAATGCAACAATATCAATATCAAATATGTTGGGTAAAGAAGTAATTGCTTTAAATAATATTATTTCAAATAATACGTCAATAGATATTTCATCTTTAAAAAACGGCATTTATTTTGTTAACACTAGTGTGAAAGGCAACATATCTACAGAAAAAATTGTGATTTTAAAATAAAAAATCAAACACTTTTAGTTAAAAGAGATGGCTTAATTAAGTCATCTCTTTTTTATTGAATAAGTAATGATATAATTTTTTGTTTGTTAACGATTAAAAAATCATTAAATTTGGGAATTCAACTTAACCAATTTAACAACAAATTATGAAACATATTCTACTAACCTTAGCAATAGTGCTGTCTATTAACACTGGCTCTTTCGCACAATTAGCTGATGGAAGTATTGCTCCAGACTTTACTACAACAGACGTTAATGGAAACACACACAGATTATATGAATATCTTGATGCAGGATATACTGTTATTCTAGATATTAGCGCTACATGGTGCGGGCCATGTTGGAATTACCATTCTGGTGGTACTTTCGAAGAAATTTGGGAAGCACACGGACCAGCTGGCCAACCAGGCGTTAGCCCTAATACTACTGATGATGTAGTAATTCTTTGGTTTGAAGGTGATGGCGGAACTGCTTTAAGCGAACTTACAAATAGCGACCTTGGTAACTGGCTACAACCTGACCCTAATGGTGAGCCCGTAAACTTTCCTATATGTAATGATGATAATATTGCCGATTTATACGAACTTCCTTA
>JABAYQ010000062.1:0-1405 GCA_018608925.1 Cryomorphaceae bacterium
CGCTACATCCAAAAAAAGCACTCAATTCAATAGAATTCAGGGAATTTGGTAAATCAATTGAAGTTAGTGAGCTACAATCTCTAAAAGCAGAGTTTGCAATAGAAGTCAGAGAATTTGGTAAAGTAACAGATGTTAGTGAACTACAACTACTAAAAGCACTAAGTCCAATAGAAGTCAGGGAATTTCCGAAGGTAACTGAAGTCAGTCCGTTACAACTTTCAAAAGCAGCAAGTCCAATAGAAGTCAGGGAATTTGGTAAAGTAACAGAAGTCAGCCCGCTACAATTTTGAAAAGCATTACCTCCAATAGAAGTCACAGAGTTTGGTAAAGTAAGCGAAGTCAGTCCGCTACAATCTTTAAAAGCGTTATCTCCAATAGAATTCAGGGAATCTCCTAAAGTAACAGATGTTAGTGCGCTACAGTCTCTAAAAGCAGCACTTCCAATAGAAGTCAGGGAATCTCCGAAGGTAACTGAAGTCAGCCCGCTACAATTTTGAAAAGCATTATCTTCAATAAAAGTCAGGGAATTTCCGAAGGTAACTGAAGTCAGTCCGTTACAATTTTGAAAAGCACCGTCTCCAATAGTAGTCAGGGAATCTCCGAAAGTAACTGAAGTTAAACTGCTACATTCAAAAAAAGCTCCCAATCCAATAGTCCGAACGGTATATTCTATACTGGTGCCAGGGTCTGTTACCAAACTAGGAATTGTTAATGCTCCTGTTGGGCAAGTAGTACCATCTTTATTTACCGAAACTTCAGGAGCTGTTGTTACGGTATATTGCAAGCCATCTACTACAAAAGTTTGGCCATTAGCAAAGCCAACGCATAGCAGTAATAAAAGGGTTAAAAAGGGTTTTTGTAATTTTTTTGAGAAAGAGTGAAATGGCAAATTAGGCCAATTTCCCTCTAGGGAATAAAGTTTTTTCATAGTATGGTAAGTTGTTTTAAGTCTGGTAAATGTACAAAAAAAATCCCTACAAGCAAATTTACTTGTAGGGGTTTTTTACCTTATTAATTCTATTTAATTTTTCACAAATCGTAGGGTTTGGTTTCCTTTATCATTGTAAAGATTGATGAAATAAATTCCTTTGTTTAAACCAGATGTCTGTAAAGTCGTTTCGATATTTACTAACTCTTGATTAAGAACAATTTCTCCTAATACGTTAGTCATAATCATGTTAAACGCTTGTCCTTGTTCTAGGACAATAGTTATGTCTGATCTAGTAGGATTAGGGTATAACACTACTTGTGATAAAGCGTTAGAAACTATAGAAGTGCTAGTAAACACAACACAGTCAGTAGTATCGCTACAAGATCCTACGGACAGTACTGCTTTATAAGTACCACTTTGAGTAGGAGAAAAACTAGAAGAGTCCTGACCAGCAACAATAGTGCTGTCGCTACA
>JABAYQ010000062.1:1415-6752 GCA_018608925.1 Cryomorphaceae bacterium
GTATGGTAAGTTGTTTTAAGTCTGGTAAATGTACAAAAAAAAACCTACAAGCAAATTTACTTGTAGGGATTTTGGGATTTCTACATTTTTTATTTTACCACAAATTTTTAGGATAAACTCCTTTTTCGATTTGTTTGTGAATGGCTTTAACCGCCATTGGCTTATCTTCTTTATAAGTTACTCCGAACCAACTATCATTTGTAGGAATAACTTCAACCGCCATTACTTTGCTTTCGATAAGGTTGGTAACTACGGTAGGGATATAATACTCTGCTTTAGGGTCGGTATTGTTTTCTCTAATGAAAGAATGCAGTCCTTTTTCGATATGAGCAAAAATAGAAGGATGAAAACCCCAGTAGTTCATCGATACGTTTGATGCTGGGTCTACTTGAGTTGGTTCTTGGTCGCTATCTACATCGAAACATACCTTATCTGCTACTCTTGCAATTTTAGTTCTTTCGATAACCTCGACCAGTTCGTTGTTTTGGTTTAACTGGCAAACTCCTCTGTTTACGGTTCCGTGATCGGAAAGAGTATTACTCAAGGTATAACCAATCATTGACATTTTAGAAGGACTACAATGTTTGACCAAAAAATCGTGCATTAACTTAAACGAACCAGCACCATAATAATCATCGGCATTAATGACCGCAAATGGCTGGTCAATAACATCTTTAGCAACTAATACTGCGTGTGAAGTTCCCCAAGGTTTTTGTCTTTCTACTAAATCAACTCCTTCTAAATGGTATTGAACAGGCTGAAAAGCATATTCTATTTTTATTCTTTCTTTAAAACCATCGAACCTTTCTTTAAAAGCAGCTTCAAATTCGGTGCGTATTACGAATACTATTTTTCCGAAACCAGACTGAATAGCATCGTAAATAGAATATTCTATAATAGGCTCCTGATTTGGTCCTATACCATCAATTTGTTTTAGGCCTCCGTATCGGCTTCCCATTCCTGCTGCTAAAATTAAAAGTGTTGGTTTCATAAAAATATATAATTGAATTGCGAAATTAATTAAAATTCGACGGAAATAGATTGTATGTCTATCCTTCTTTCTGTTGCCGCATTTATGCTATATACCGACTGACGCCGATCGTTAGGGTTGTCGCTTACCTGCGAACTAGCCTTTGTCTCTCCCATTGGCAATTCGTTTATCTTTAATTGTCCGTTTTCAAAATAGGGAAGTAAAACTCCATTCTCAAAATCAGACAAATAATTTAACACTGAAGAAATTCGTCGCTTCGATAAAATCCGATTGTATTGAGTATCATTTAAAGGACTGGCAAAACCAATCAGATTAAGCTCCATAGTAGCCTCTAGCTTCATAGCTTCTAACAATTGCTGGGCAAAAAGGCCAAGCTGATTGTAACCTGCTCTAACCTTCTGTTCAAAGAAAGTTTTCATCTTTCGCTCCGACTGACTTTTTAATTTTCCATTTAAAGGAGAAGTAAATTTCTGAACATATAGGTTTTTCAAATTATAAAACGAATCGTAAGAATCGCCATAACTAATCACGGTGATGCTATCTAAACTTTTTGGGTTAGGCTCATCGTTATGAAAATACAGCTGCAAAGGCAAAAGAAGTTGCATCTCTTGAACCAAGCTGTCTTGGGTTTGACAAATACAATAATCGCTTTTCTTAAATTGGTAAATATCGTTACAGCAACTTTCGTTTTCAATATAAAGCGAACCAATTCTATTAGAAGAAAGATAACCCGAAAGAGGGTCTTTCAAAGAAGAAATATAATACAAATCGTTGTGGCTACTGTTAAGAGGAATGCCTACATTTTTTGTCTGACTCCACCTTTGATCCCATTGGTTTTCGAACACATCGTAACCCCCAATACTAGGGTGAAAATCGGAGCTAAAATAAAGTTTTTGCTCTGTCGAATGATAAAAAGGAGTAACCTCGTTTCCTTGAGTATTAATGGAAGGTCCTAAATTATAGCTCTGATTTTCGAAAGAAATAAACCAGATGTCAAGCTCGCCAAAACCTCCACTACGATCGGAGCTTATAAACAAACCCTCTACATCGTTCCATAATGCCCATTGAGGGTGGGTATTGTTAAAGTTTGGCGAATTAAATGCAGAGCCCATTAATTGGGGTGCAGACCAAACATCATTTTTTAAAAATGCAGTATAAATCTGGCATATCATTTTGGCGTCGACACTTTTACATTTAGTAAAAAACAATTGAGACTCGTCCGGATTAAAAGAAATATTTCCGACATGGAAATCATTGCTATTCAAAAAACGAAACTCAGAAACTTTATTAGTCTTTGTAGCTTTGTATATTTTGGCGTGATGACCTAAATATTCTTCGGTATTTCTTCCATCAGACTTTACTAAGGAAGAAAAATATAAAACAGAATCGCCAGGAAAAGGTCCAAAATCAGACTCTTTAGAATTAATGGGCTGAGCCATAGAACTTATCTCTACGTCTTGCAAGCTCAAAAGCTTAGCTAATTCCGCTCCTTTTAATTGGGCCACCGCTTTACCATACCAAGAATCTTGAGGGTCAATATAGCCATTAATAAATTCTCTTAAAGATGCTGAGGCATTGTCATAATCTTCAAGGTTTTTATAGCTAAGGCCTAACCAATACTGTGCTTGTGGATAATTTAAACCCTGATCAAAATTCCATAATTTTTGATATAAAGAAACACTCTTTTTATGCTGATTAGTTTTAGTATAACTCTGAGCCAAAGGATACCAAATTTTAGTGTCGCTGCTGTCTTTATCGAATGCCATTTCCAAGAAATAAACCGCATTAAAATAATCTTGGTTTTGGTAATAGTAAAATCCTTCTTGCTTAACATCGGTCTGAGCCAAAAGCAAATGAGGTAATAGAATAAAGGTTAAGAATCTTAAAAATTTCATAAAAAAGATGGACAAGCTAGGTAGTTAGGTCGAGAAATAGTACTGTGTTTGATAGTATGAATAAACGAAATTTCCCATGCTCCATAATTATTGGTCGCTGGAGAAAAATCGGAAACGTTTAAATCTAAATTTAATCCTACAAATGTTTGGTTATATTTTGTTCCTACAGCAAAAATAATAGCATCGGCTACTCTATAGTTAGCAGAACCAAAAAGAATAACATCCTGATCATTATTGTTAAGATCGTAACTTATTTCTGCTCCTAAAATAAGCTCTTTTTGTTTGTTCTGATTGCTAAAAAACAAAGAAGGATTTAGACTAACTTGATCGCTCATCTCTATCTGAAGAACAGAGAAAAAATGGTGCCTGAAAGACAAAATGTCTTCTTGGTTTAGAAAAGATCTGTTAGGAGAATTTAAATGAAAAACCGAATAACCTATTTGCAATTCTTTAAAGTTATCTATTCTAAACTCGCGATGTACCCCTAGACCTAAATCTACATACGATTTAGACAACGAAACAACCGACTCGCTTGGGTCTAAAAACACTAAATCAGTATAGTCAATATTTCTTTGGGCAAAGCCTAATGAAAGTCCTAATCTCCACTCAGAAATAGCTCTTGAATACTGCAAGTTTAGTTGAGTAAGAGAGAGGTGTGAGCTCCCAGATTGATCAAAAATAATTTGAGCTCCCAATCCGTTTTTACCTAAGGCAGCGTCTAAACTTAAAGAATTGGTGCTAAATGGTACTGTTACGCTTGCCCATTGTTCTCTTTTTTGAGCTGTTATTCGCATTTTATCAGTAATAGAACCCGTAAAAGAAGGAGACACAAAAACAGGGTTTTTAGTCCACTGACTATAATGAACATCTTGAGCCACTAGAGTAGTAGACAGTAAAAAAAGTATGAGAGTAAAATACCTCATCGAACAAGTGTTATGTTTCCTTTACTATTAAACCTTTGGTCTGAGAAAGTACATTGAGCCTTTAGGTAATAATCAAAAACAGAAGAAGGCAGCAAGGAACCCTTAAAGTAGCCGTCCCATTTTAAATTTAAATCGGAACTAGAAAAGACCATCTGCCCTAGTCTGTTATAGACCATTATGTCTATCTCAGCAATTAAAAGCTCGGGGTCTTTAATCTCAAAATAATCGTTAATTAAATCGCCATTGGGACTGAAAGCATTAGGAACTATAATCTTATCTGCAGTGCAGCAATCGTCCACAATTCTTGCGGTTACTTTTCCTATTCTGGTACAACCATTGGCACTAACCTGAACATAATAGTCGCCTGGAGTATTTATCAAAAAAGAATCGGTTTGTTGATTATTGATAAACGTTAGAGAATTGGACCAATACAAATCAGCATCGTCAGTTGTAGAGGCAATTAAATAAACTTCGTTACTGCAGTATTCTAATAATGGGGTGTAATTTAAACTCACATCAGAAACTCTTATAGTTTGGGTTACCGTATCGTTGCAATTATAGGCCGTTCCTAGTCGAATATAAGTTATAGTATCTAGAGGAAAAGCCATCGTATTTGCAAGAGTTGAATCTTGTAAATAAGTAGACGGGCTCCAGCTATAATTAAAGCCTTGGTCAGAAGGAGCACTTAACAAAACGCTATCTCCTACACAAATATCTTTTGTGGCTAGCTCTAGGTAAATATTCTCCCTTAAAGTAATCTCTAAACTAGCGGTATCAGAAATGTTGCAAGACAGCGAGTCTGTAATAATTAAAGTTGCTATAAATGTTCCTAAAGTGGCATAGGTGTTTGACACCTGCTCTTGAGTAGAAGTTTGTCCGTCTCCAAATTGCCAAAAAGAAGTAAAGGTATTTTCAGAAACACTTTGATTTACAAAATCTATCGAATTAGAACAGCTCACTGGTGGTGCACTAAAAGCAGCAGAAATATCGCTTTCTACAACAATATTTTGAACCAAAGTATCTTGGCAATTTTCAAAAGTTCCTACTAAATAATAAGTGTAATCCCCTGATCCGTCTGGAAAAAAAGTAGTAGAAACATCGTTTACGTTTAATAAATTTTGAGCTGGAGACCATTGGTAATCAAACCCAGGGAGAGCCACTCCTGTAATTGGCACATTTTCTTGGTTACAAAGTGTTATGTCATTAGCCTGCTCATAAAGATTAAACCTAATTTCAATGGGCTTAGTAATGCTATCAATAAAATTACATGAAGTAGGATCATTGGTATATAGGGTTACGTTAAAAACCCCTTCCGTTTGATAAGTATAGGTCGGATTAAATTCGGTAGACGTTTGTCCGTCTCCGAAGTTCCACAAATAGGAATTGTTTCCTCCTAAACTTAAATTTTCGAAAGCTATAGCTGGGTCGCAAGAGAAGGGAGTAACTTCAAAATTAGCTGTAGTTAATGGGAATTCTGGGTCAAATTTAAATACCGCATTATTACAGTTGGTAGAGTTATTTGTAGAAG
>JABAYQ010000159.1 GCA_018608925.1 Cryomorphaceae bacterium
AGAAGCTATAATTTCTGCTTTCGTCATGCTAAATGCTTTAAATCAAACTTGACTAAATTACGTCAAATTTTAGGTTGCAAATATAACCTTTTATCTTATTGTAGATTATAAATATGTCATATTTTTGTTGTTTAATACAAAAATGAACTTTTCACAGGAAATAATAAATTGGTACAACCTTAACAAAAGAGATTTACCATGGAGAAATACAAAAGATCCATATAAGATCTGGTTGTCTGAAATTATATTGCAACAAACCAAGGTAACCCAAGGCCTTCCCTACTATCAAAAGTTTTGCGAAACATTTCCAAATGTTGAAAAATTAGCAAATGCTAAAGAAGAAAAAGTATTAAAATTATGGCAAGGATTAGGATACTACTCTAGGGCAAGAAACCTTCACTTTGCATCAAAACAAATAATAAATACTTTCGAAGGCAAATTTCCTAACAACCACAAAGACATCCTCTCCCTAAAAGGTGTTGGCGAATATACTGCAGCTGCAATCGCATCCTTTGCCTACAAATTACCTTATGCAGTAGTAGATGGAAATGTATTCCGTCTATTATCAAGATTTTACGGAATAGACACTCCAATAAATTCAAGTCCTGGAAAGAAACTATTTTCAGAATTAGCCCAAACAGTTTTAGACAAAACTAGACCAGACATAAACAACCAGGCTATTATGGAGTTTGGAGCACTAATGTGCAAACCAAAAGACCCAAATTGCAATAAATGCACACTCCAAGATAACTGCAAAGCATTTCAAAAAAATGAAATAGACAAGCTTCCTGTCAAAATCAAAAAAGGAAAGCAAAAGAAACTATACTTCGAATATCTATTCATAACCAAGAAAGAAAACACCTATATCAATAAAAGAGTTGACAAAGGAATATGGCAAAATTTGTACGAATTCCCGTATTTAGAATTTGAACAAAGTGAATCAGAAGAAGAAGTAATAAATAATATAAAAACCAATAAATTCTTAAACGGGGCAAAATTTAAACTTATAAAAACTAGCGAAATACACAAGCATATATTAAGCCACAGAATTATAAACGCAAGGGTATGGCACATAGAGATAGATGACGATTTAAAAGAGAATAAATGGAATAAAGTGGCAATAGAATCTATAAATGATTATCCTATGTCAAGGCTAATGGAAATATTTTTAGAAACTAATACTTTTTAAAAAAGATAAAAAATCATATATTTGAGTGTTACAAACCCTTAAAAACATAAAAAAATGGCTAGTATAAATAAAGTTATTCTAATAGGAAATCTTGGTAAAGACCCTGAAGTAAGACATTTTGAAAATGGTGGCTCAATCGCACGATTTAGCATTGCGACTTCAGAAACATACATCAAAAAAGACACCGAAGAAAAAGTAACACAAACAGAATGGCATACGGTAGTTACTAGAGGAGGACTTGCTGCTAAAGTGGTAGAACCTTACTTGAAAAAAGGAAACAGCGTATACGTTGAAGGAAAACTTAGAACAAGATCATGGGAAGATAAAAATGGTGAAACAAAATATACGACAGAAGTATTTTGCGACAAATTAGAACTTTTAGGAAAAAAGTCTGACAATGAAATCAATACTAACGAAAATCCTTCTGCAGAAAAACAAAACTCTAGTGATGAGCCTGGAGATAATTTACCTTTTTAATATATAATTTTGGACGAAGACCCTTATCAATTACCATTGTATTTTATTCAAAGCTATCAAACATCTTCAGATTCAAATCTGATTATTTTGATGTTTGTAATTAGCTTGCTAATAATTTTGTTAACGTAGGTATAATCATACTATCTACCTACATCACATCAAGCGTTTTTGATTTTGAATCTGCACCTATTCTAAAGTTTGTAATTCAAGTAGTAGCAGTTACGTTTTTATTACTAATGCTAGGAGAACTTATACCAAAAGTATTTGCTAATCAAAACCCGCTAAAGTTTGCAAGAATAATGGCGCGCCCTTTAATGTTTTTAAACAAGCTATTCTATCCTCTAAGTAGCGTACTAGTTCATTCTACCTCATTTATCGAAAAAAGATTTAACTCCAAAGGATACAATATTTCGGTAGATGATCTGTCAAATGTTTTGGACATTGCAGGAGAAAATGACACTAATATTGAAGAAAAAAGAATTCTAAGGTCTATAGTAGAATTTGGAAACATTCAAGTGAAAGAAATTATGAAGTCGAGAGTGGATGTTACTGCATTCTCAATTAATACATCTTTCGATGAAGTAAAAAAAGAAATTATAAAATCAGGGTATTCAAGAACTCCAGTTTATAGCGAGAGTTTTGATAAAATAAAAGGCATATTGTATATAAAAGATTTGCTTCCACACTTAGACACAACAGATTTTGAATGGAAAACAATTTTAAGAAGTCCATTTTTTGTGCCAGAAGGCAAAATGATTGATGACTTAATGAGAGAGTTTCAGCAGAAAAAAATTCATTTAGCAATCGTAGTAGACGAATACGGAGGAACATCAGGAATCGTAACTCTAGAAGATATAATAGAAGAAATTGTTGGAGATATTAATGATGAATTTGATGATGATGGAGTAAAATTTTCTAAGCTAGATAGTCAAAATTACATTTTTGAAGGAAAGACTTCTATCAATGATGCCTTGAAAATTTTAAACTTAGAATTCGATTACTTTGACGAAATAAAAGGGGAATCTGATTCTTTGGCTGGTTTAATTTTAGAGATGAAAGGAAACATTCCTGACATTGGGGAAGTTTTGAAGTTTAATCATTTAACTTTCAAAATTGAATCTGTAGACAAAAGAAGAATCAAAAGAGTTAAAATTACAATAGATGAATAAATTTTGGTTAGTATTATTAATTCCTTTTATTGCTTGTAATCAGTCCTACACTCCTAAACCAAAAGGGTTCGCTAGAATTGATTTTCCAGAAAAAAATTGGAGTTTATCTGACATTGATTGTCCATTCGACTTCCAGAAACCGTCTTACTTAAGAGTAATAGAAAAAAAAGAAAATTGTTGGTTTGATCTTTACTTCGAACAATTTAACGGCACTCTACACATGAGCTACAAAGAAGTTAATGACAATGTAAATACGTATGTTGAAGAGAGCAGAAATCTAGCTTTTAAACATTCTAAAGTAGCAAACGCTATTAATGAGCAAGCATTCATTAATAAGAAATCAAATGTGTATGGATTAGTATATACTTTTGAAGGAGCAACAGCAACCGGAATGCAGTTTTACTTAACAGATAGCACCAATCATTTCGTAAGAGGTGCATTATACTTTAATACTGCAATGAATGACTCATTAATTCCGATCAACAACTTTATAAACCAGGACGTTTACAATATTATAGAAAGTTGGGAGTGGAAATAATTATGCTAGAGTTGCTTTCACAATCTGAGCTATAATTTTACCATCAGCCTTACCTGCCAATTTTTGATTAACAAGACCCATCACTTTACCCATATCAGCCATAGAAGCAGCTCCAGTAGAAGATATAACCTCCTCTACTATTGTCTTAATTTCTGACTCATCCATTTGTTTAGGTAAAAATTTCTCCAAAATCTTTATTTGAGCTATTTCATCATCAGCTAAATCTTGTCTTGACTGATCAATATAAATTTGAGCAGCATCTTTACGTTGCTTAACTTGCTTCTGAATGATTTTCTGCATGCCAGCCTCATCCATTTCGCTCGCTCCCTTTTCAGTTTGGGCCATTATAACTGCTGATTTCACAGCTCTTAAAGATGCTAGCTTTACTGAATCTTTATCCAGCATTGCTTGCTTAATTTCTTTGTTTATATCTAACATAATTAGTCTACGTTATCGTGTAAAAAGTTATTTGGCTTTATCACCGGGTTATCATCCGAATCTTTTCCTAAAGTATATTTGGAAACATCTGATTCAGAAGAATGAGAAATATTATCTAATTGTACTTCTCTTCTTTTATATGCTGGCTGATTTTCTAAATCTGTTAGACCAGATGGAGTTCTCAATTTCATGCTAATATTTCTTAACCTATCCATTCTTTGTCTAGAACGAATAGCCATTTGCTCAGCAGTTACTCCATGATTTATTTGAGTCAATTCGTCTTTTAACTCCTCCTCTTTAATTTCAGAAATCACTTCCTCAGGCTGAGTAATCACTTCTTGATGACGTTCTTCTTCTTGAGGAAGAAGACCAAACTCAGGAATAGTATCTTCCTCCAAATCTAAAGAATGAATTATTAATTCATCCTCAGCCTCAAGATTAGTTATTGGCTCTGTCATTTGCTCAATAGTCGGCTCAATTTGAGGTGCCATTGGCTCTGATACAGCTTCTATTTGATCATTTGAAAAATCGACAATCGGATCAACCGACTGAGAAGACAAATCAAAATCAAACGTTGGTGATTCATCCACATCAAATGCTAATGTAGCTTGAACTTCTTCATCGTTATCTATAGAAAGAGTATCGTTGTTTTCAACCTCTTCTTCTTTTACGATTTCCTGAACAACAGGCTCATCTTTTTCTAAAACGTAAACTTTTTTAGACTCACTTTCTTTAGGGCCGATAGTCTTTGACACCTTAAAACCAGTAGCAATTACAGTAACCGAAATAGATTCTCCTAAACCGTCTTCTACTCCTACACCCTCAATAATATTAACATCACCACCTGCAGCATCCTGAATGTGCTTTTTAATCTTAAACAACTCAGTCATTCTAATTTCATTTTCAGTACCAGTAACGATTTTAAGTAAAACCTGCTGAGCACCCTTAATGTTATTATCATGAAGCAATGGAGAGTCCAAAGCAGCTTCTACAGCTTCTACAGCCCTATTCTCACCAGAAGCGATAGCTTGACCCATTACAGCAGAACCACTGTCTTTTAAAACACGTTTAGCGTCATTAAGGTCAATGTTTACCATTAGGGTTTGTGAAATTACCTCAGCAATTCCTTTGGTTGCAGTATTTAAAACCTCATTTGCTTTAGCAAAAGCCTGTCTTAAAGTTAAATCACCATAAACCTCAATGAGTTTATCGTTATTTATAACTAGAAGAGTATCGACATTTTGTCTTAAGTCTTCTAAGCCTTTTTCAGCATATTCTTTTCTAAATCCACCTTCGGTCCAGAAAGGAACAGTTACCACACCTACGGTTAATATTTCTTTCTCTCTAGCAATACGAGCAATTACAGGAGCTGCACCCGTACCAGTACCACCACCCATTCCTGCTGTAATAAACAGCATCTTGGTGTTAGACTCTAATAATTCAGTAATTCGTTCAATGCTCTCTTCAGCTGCTTTACGACCAACTTCAGGGTTGGCGCCTGCGCCTAATCCTTCTGTTAAATCTTCACCAATCTGAATTTTAGTAGTAATTGGACTTGCCTCTAATGCTTGTAAATCTGTATTACAAACTGCGAAATCAACACCAACTATACCCTGTTCAAACATGTAGTTGACTGCATTACTTCCGCCACCGCCAACTCCAATTACTTTGATTACAGAGGATTGATTTTTTGGTAAATTAAATTTAAGAATACTATCGTTTGTCATTTTTAAATAATTGTGATGAATTTTATAAATCGTTTGTTAATATGTCGTCAATTTTATCTAACATTTTCTTAAATGCTTGGCCTAATCCTTTCCCACCAGGAGGAGCTTTTGGGCCTGCTTCTTGCTCTTGGGCTCCACCTTCCTCAAGAATTTTCATTACTAAACCTACACCAGTAGCGAAAGAAGGGCTACTAACATCAATAGGGGAATCGGAAGCTAAATGCTCGTTGGGATAACCTATTCTACACTCTATACCAGTAAAAAACTCTACTAACTGACTGATGTGCTTTAATTGACTACCTCCTCCAGTAAGAACGATACCAGTAATTAGTTTCTTCTCATATCCTGAGTTTTTAATCTCATGGTGAACTAATTCAATAATTTCTTCCATTCTAGCCTGAATAATATTTGCTAGATTTTTTAAGGAAATTTCTTTAGGCTCTCTTCCTCTTAAACCGGGTATAGAAACTATTTCATTTTCTTTATTTTGTGTTGCTAAGGCAGAACCAAATTTTATTTTGAGTAGCTCGGCTTGGTTTTCCAAAATAGAACAGCCCTCTTTAATGTCTTGCGTAATAATGTTACCACCGAAAGGAATTACAGCAGTATGTCTTATAATTCCATCTTTAAAAATAGCAACATCTGTTGTTCCTCCACCAATATCAACCAATGCAACACCAGCTTCTAGCTCTTGAGGATCTAAAACAGAGGTAGCAGACGCTAATGGCTCTAGAGTTAAGTCTTGCATTTTTAAGCCTGCATTATTAACGCACTTTTTAATGTTATTAATTGCCGCTGTATGGCCAGTAATAATATGAAAATTGGCTTCTAACTGAACTCCGACCATTCCCCTAGGATCAGGAAATCCGTCTTGTTTATCGACAATGTATTCTTGTGGAATAACGTGAATAATTTCTTCGCCAGGAACCA
Source organism: Cryomorphaceae bacterium (assembly GCA_018608925.1). GTDB lineage: Bacteria > Bacteroidota > Bacteroidia > Flavobacteriales > UBA7312 > JABAYQ01. The sequence continues at coordinate 6,469 of JABAYQ010000159.1, forward strand.
TAACGAGCTTGTACATATTATCTACTAGCTTCTTAATATCCTGATCGTTAATCTCACTCTCTAAATCTTCTCTAACTAATTGACCCCTGTGTTGTAAGCTTTTGATATGCTGGCCAGCAATCCCCACATTTACCTGAGTAACTGGGGTGCCAGACTTACTTACAGCTTCGTCCAAAGCCATTTTGATAGACTGAGTTGTCTTATCAATATTAGCAACAATCCCTCTCATCACAACAGCAGAAGGAGATTTACCCATAACTAA
>JABAYQ010000125.1 GCA_018608925.1 Cryomorphaceae bacterium
ATGCACTTCCTTTTTGAATGTGGTAAAAAGCATTTGTAAATGATTTTGCTGGGGGAATAATCTGAGAGAAAATAACGATATAACCGATAAATTCTTCAGGAGATAAATCACTATTTTGTCCTAAAACCAATTGTCCTCCGAACCACATTACGCACACCAAAACGATGGTGCTTAAAAATTCGCTCATAGGAGAAGATAAGTCCTTTTTACGAAGAAGTTGAGTCATTACACTTCTGTACTGATCGCTATTTTTTTGAAACGATTCTTGCGACTTTTCTTGGGCATTAAATGCTTTTATCATTCTTAGCCCCGAAATATTTTCGTCGATAATAGAAAGTAAATCACCCATTTTTGATTGCCCTTGTTGTGAAGATCGCTTTAAGCTTTTACCAATTCTAGCAATTAGAAAACCAGTAATGGGGAATAATACAGCTACAAAAACGGTTAACTGAGGACTCAATGCTACTAGAGTAATTAAGAAAATAATAATGTTTAATGGGTCTTTAAAAATCATTTCTAAAGAACTCATAATCGACCATTCGATTTCTACTAAATCGGCAGTCATTCGTGAGACTACATCGCCTTTTCTTTTTTCATTGTAATAGGCTAGAGGAAGATTTAATACTTTTCGGTGGAGTTCGTTTCGCATGTCTCTAACTACTCCATTTCTGATTGGAGATAGGCAGTATAGGGCAAGATAGCGGAACAGATTTCTCAAAAAGAACATTGTTAAAACCAAAATACAAACAAATAGTAATGCTTCTACTTGTCCTTTTTCGTCTATAATTTCGGTAATCAATAAATAAAAGTTTTCTTTAATAGAATCGGCGTTAAAAGCCAAAGGTGGGGCCTCATATACTTTTTGTTGAGTTCCAAATAACAGTCCTAAAAAAGGAATAATCATGGTTATAGAAACCAGTGAAAAAAGCACGGTCAGAATGTTGAATACTACATTAAGAATAGCATAAACCCAGTATGGTTTCACAAATCGTAATACGCGCAAGAAATCTTTCATAAATGCAAATGTATTTATTTTGCTCCATTGATTCCTAAAAATTTATCTTTGTTACATGGAAAGTACTCGTCAGAAAAAAGTATCGCGTCAGGTTTTGAAAGATTTATCGGAAATTTTTCAATTAGAAGGAAGGGACATTATCGGAACATCTTTTGTTTCGGTTACCGTAGTAAGGGTGTCGCCAGATTTATCAGTTGCTAGAGTATACGTAAGTGTATTTGGTACAGAAGAAAAAGAAGGTTTGCTCGAAAAAATAAATAGCAAAGGAAGCGTTTTTCGTAAAAAATTAGGGATAAGAGTTAAAAACCAAATGCGAAAAGTTCCTGAATTAAAATTCTTTTTAGACGATTCTGTCGACTATTCTGAGCAAATCGAAGACTTACTTAACGACAATAACTAGCAATTTGAACTTTGCATTATATATAGCTAAACGTTATCTTTTTTCTAAAAAGTCTAAAAATATCGTTCACCTTGTTTCTTATGCATCCATATTAAGTGTGTTAGTGGGTACTGCTGCTTTGGTAATTGTCCTTTCGGTTTTTAACGGATTTAGCACCCTTATCCTTTCTCTTTATGATTCCTTCGATCCTGCAATAAAAATTAGTGTGGTAGAAGGAAAAACTTCCTCTTTCGACGATGTTACTTCTGTTTTAGACAGCAACAACATTTTATATTCTCAAAGTTTGGAAGAAAAGGTTTTGCTCCGTTATCAAGACAAAGAATACATTGCTACTTTAAAAGGGGTAGACCAAAAGTTTCATACTATCAATTCTATAGATAGCATGCTTATTTCTGGAAATTATTTGAACGATTTCGAGAATAACAATTGTGTGGTAGGCCAAGGCGTAGCTTATTACTTAAGTATGGGAATAGAAGATATGTTTGACCAGCTTCAAGTATTTGTTCCTAATAGAGAAAAGAAAAGTTTGTTGCAGGCCGAATCGGCCTTTATTCAGAAAAGTTTGGTTCCGGTCGGTGTCTTTTCCATTCAGGCAGAGTTTGATAGCGAGTATGTTTTAGCACCGATTTCGTTTGTAAGAAATATTCTCAATAAGGGCAATCAGTCCACCTATATAGAAGTGTTTTGTGAAGACAGTCAAATTTTAGAATTACAACAAAAAATACAAAAGCAAATTGGTTCTGAATATATTGTTGCTAACCGTTATCAGCAACACGCATTTTTATATAAGATATTAAATTCGGAAAAGCTTATTGTTTATTTCATTCTTAGCTTCATCCTAATTATTGCCTCTTTTAATATTATTGGGTCTTTAAGTATGCTTATGATTGATAAGAAAAAAGACATTCAAACTTTGTCTAATTTGGGTGCTAACCGCAAAACAATACGAAACATATTCTTATTAGAAGGTGTTTTAACTACTCAAGTAGGGATTGTTTTAGGAATGGCAATTGGCCTGTTTGTTTGTTGGCTACAGCTTCAGTTTGGGCTCTTAAGTATGGGCCAAGGTTCGTTTGTGGTAGAAAACTATCCGGTTGCAGTGGAGCTTAATGACCTATTGCTTGTTTACGTTACGGTAAGTATAATTGGAGCTCTGACTTCTTTTATACCTGCTAGTTATATGAGTAAAAAAGTTTTTTAAGCTTCTTCATCCGTTTTAGGATCTGACTCAATCTCTGGTTCTATTTCAAGCTCTGGCTCAATATCTAGTTCAACACTCGTTTTAGTTTCTGGTTCAGTTCCAGCCTCTATTTCGGCTTTAGTTTCAGCCTTAAAAGTTTTTGTAGATTCTTTTATTAGCTCGTTTAATTCGTCTAATTCGCTTTGGGTTAAATCTCTGAACTCCCCGATATTTACATCTAAATGAATGTTCATAATTCGGATTCTTCTCAACAATATCACTCTAAAATCTAGGTATTCGCACATTCGTCTGATCTGGCGATTTAGTCCTTGAGTAAGAATAATTTTGAAACGATATTTCCCTACTTGCTCTACCTCACATTTGTTGGTGATGATATCAAAAATAGGAATTCCATCTCTCATTTTTTGTAAGAAATCTTCTGTGATTTCTTTATTTACCTGAACGATGTATTCTTTTTGGTGGTTGTTTTTAGCTCTTAAAATTTTATTAACGATGTCTCCATCATTAGTTAAAAGTATAAGTCCTTGGCTTGCTTTATCGAGTCTTCCGATAGGAAATATCCTTTTAGGATAATTCATGAAATCGATAATATTGTCTTTTTCTACGTGAGTATCGGTAGTACAAACAATTCCTACTGGTTTGTTTAAGGCAATATAAACAGGCTTTTCTTCTTTCTTGATTATTAGTTTTCCGTCTACTTTAACTACATCGCCTTCTACAATTTTAGTACCCATAAGTGGCACTTCACCATTTATAGTAACTCTGTTTTCGTCGATAAGTCTGTCTGCTGCTCTTCTAGAACAATAGCCTGCTTCACTCAAAAATTTATTTATTCTTGTCTCTTTCATTTATTGGAATTGATAGTCACCAAATATTTGTTCAACTTCGTCTAAAATTTGAAACAAATCTTCCGCTTGTGTTGCTGTAACTAAACGCATTCTGTATTCTTTAAAATCCGGAATATGTTTAAAATAATTGGTATAGTGTCTTCTTGTTTCTACCACGCCTAATATAGGCCCTTTCCATCGCAATGAAAACTCGAGGTGTTCTCTACAAAGAGCGATTCTTTGGCTCATGGTTGGCTTGGCAAGTAGCTCGTTAGTCTTCAGGTAGTGTTTTATTTCGTTAAATATCCAAGGGTAGCCAATTGCTGCTCTTCCGACCATTATCCCGTCTATTCCGTAGGTGTCTCTTTTGTGTTTAGCCATTTCTGGGCTATCTACATCACCATTTCCGAAAACGGGAATATTCATTCGTTGGTTGTTTTTCACATCTGCAATAAGGCTCCAGTCTGCTTCGCCTTTATACATTTGTTTTCTGGTACGTCCGTGAATAGAGATGGCCTGAATACCTACGTCTTGCAAGCGTTCTGCTACATCTACGATGTGTTTGGACTCATCGTCCCAGCCAAGCCTTGTCTTTACGGTAACGGGTAAGTTGGTAGACTTTACGATTTCTCTTGTCATGGAAACCATTTTAGGAATGTCTTTCAAAATTCCTGATCCGGCACCTTTACAGGTTACTTTTTTAACTGGGCATCCGTAGTTTATGTCTATAAAATCGGGATTTGCCTTTTCACAAATACGAGTCGATTCTTTCATCGATTCTATATCGTGGCCAAATATCTGAATGGCGATGGGTCTTTCATATTCGAAAATATCGAGTTTCTGAACGCTTTTGGTTGCATCTCTAATAAGTCCTTCTGAAGAAATGAACTCAGTAAACATTACATCGGCTCCATTTTTTTTACATAAAGCTCTGAACGGAGGGTCACTAACATCCTCCATTGGTGCTAAAAGCAAAGGGAATTCCCCTAAATCGATATTTCCTATCTTTACACTCATTATTCGATCTGCAAATCTAAATATTTTTTAGCGATGAACAACTGGAAAGGCAAATACCATCAACTAGCGATACAAAGTCAATTTTTAATGTTGTTTTTGCTCCTAATCGTATCCTTTATTGCTTGCTATGTTGTAGGAATGATTCCCATTCTTTTTTCTAACAGTACTGATTTGAGTGCTATAAACGCACAAAATGTAGGCTCTTTTAAATGGCTTCAGTCTTGGAGTTCTATCGGAGTTTTTATTTTGCCATCTATTTTATTTGTTTATTTAACCGAATCGAATTTTGTTATTTCGAAGTCGTTTTCTAGAAACCAATTGGCCATTTCTATTTGCGCTATGTTGTTTTGCATTCCTATTATAAACTATTTAGCTCTTTGGAACGAAGCAATCCATTTGCCCCAATTTTTGTCTGGCATTGAAGACTGGATGCGTGCTTCCGAGACCAAATCAGCCGTTATAATGGAATACTTTCTCCGTATGGACACATATAGCGATTTGTTTATTAATCTCTTTGTAATAGCGCTTATTCCTGCCATTGGTGAGGAGTTTTTGTTTAGAGGGGTTATTCAGCGTGGACTAAATAAATGGAAGAACAATCCTCATTTTGGAATTTGGATAAGTGCTTTCCTTTTTAGCGCATTACACATGCAGTTTTTAGGTTTTGTTCCTAGGTTTTTAATCGGAGGATTTTTTGGCTATCTGTTTTTATGGAGCGGTTCTATTTGGCTTCCCGTAATTGCTCATTTTATAAATAACGCATTGGCTGTTGTTTTAATTTTTACATCTACTAGAAACGTAGGGACTAATCAACTGGAAAGTTTGGGGGCTACAAGCGAAGACGGAACCTTGGTTTTAATGTGCTGCTTTGCTCTAGCAATGCTACTTTATTTACTTTATGAAATAAGGGCCACAAAAAAAATCCCCTCATAGGAGGGGATTTAAATAGTATTTTGAAAAAAAGACTAGTTTGTTTTTCTGGTAGAATAGTTAATTTTTAATGCGTTAGCTTTTCTTAATTCTTGCTTCACGTCTGTAACCAATCCCATTTTAGTGTCTTTGTCTGCTTTAATAGAAGCAGTCATGAAAGGAATTTCTTTCTCGTCTCTTTCTGCTCTTTCTGCGTTGATGTACTGAGGAATATCTTCCACATTAGCAAAAGCGTCATTAAGCTGAATTCTAGCCTTGTTACCATAAGTACCTTGCATTCTTTCTACTGGAGAGCCAACATAGATATAACTAACTAAAGATTTTTTCTCTAATTTTTTAATTTCTGTTGCTTCTGGCATAGTTTGTTTAACCATGATAGTAGTTTCACGCATAACGGTAGTTACCATGAAAAAGAATAACAACATAAATACGATATCCGGTAAGGATGCTGTTGAAATTCCGGGAGTATCTTTTCCCGTATCTTTTTTAAACTTTGACATATTATCCTCCTATGTTTTTTGGTTCCGCTTCCGAGATTTTTTGAGGGTATTCCTTTCTAATCTCTTTTTGTTTTGCCTTGTTAAGATCTGAGAACTTTTTACCAAACTTTATCAAAGAGCGGTTGTCTCTTAACTCACGGTATGCTGCAGCTAATTCGTTTTGTACTTTAATGTACATCTCGTAAGAGGTGCCTCTATCGTTTTGTAAGGAAACAATTGCTTTTTGAGGATTGTCTGAAGATTCAGGATCTCTACCTTTATTGTTTATGAATGCTTTGGCTCCGGCTCTTAGAGCAGAAATATCCATGTACTGTCCTTCTACCAACAACTGATTTTGAGAGTTGATTAGAACTACATAAATATTCTTTGCTTTAATTTGAGAGTCTTCTTGCTCAATTTCTTCTTCTGGTAACGGAGGTAGTTTTCTGGCTATACCAGTATCTACGTCCATAGTTGTAGTTACAAGGAAAAAGATAAGTAGCAAGAAAGCAATATCGGCCATTGAGCCGGCATTAATTTCGGATGCACCTTTAGATCTTCTAGCCATGATTTATTTTTTAAAAAGTTTACCTACTTCCGCATAAATAACTGATCCTACAGCTCCTAATGCTAGGATGTAAAATAAGATTAGTCCCATTCCTACTCTTTTAGTAGAAGCTGAAGTCATTTCAAACTTTTCGAAACCAGTGAATTCCATAACAT
>JABAYQ010000155.1 GCA_018608925.1 Cryomorphaceae bacterium
ATTTTTGTTATAGAGTTTAAGGTTGGTGATGGGACTTATGGTAATCACGCTATCGAGCAAGTAATAGATTACACACTAGATTTAAAAAACTTTCATGAAGGCAGTCATCATGTGTCACTAATTCCCGTGATAGTTTCTACCAATGCACAAGCTGTTAATAATGTACAAAGCGATATTGATTCTTATGCTACTTCAGCAAAAACTAATGGTACAAATTTAGGTGCATATCTCTCTAAGGTTATTAATAATACAAAAGGAGAAAATATAGATATTCTTGAATGGGAGACTTCTATTTACAAACCTACTCCAACAATAGTTGAGGCAGCAAAAGCATTATACAAAGGTCATAATGTAAAAGAGATATCAAGATCTGATTCAGGAGCCATAAATTTATCTAAGACTTCAGAATGTTTAAACCAAGTTATAGAGTATTCAAAACTAAACTCAAAAAAATCTATTTGTTTTGTTACTGGAGTCCCTGGAGCTGGAAAGACTTTGGCTGGTTTAAATATTGCGAATGAGCGTATGAAATCTGATGAAGATGAACACGCAGTTTTTCTTTCTGGTAATGGTCCTTTAGTGGACGTTTTAAGAGAAGCTTTAACAAGAGACGAAGTAGTAACCAATAAAGAAAAAGGGGGTTCAATTACAAAAAAACAGGCTGCAATCAAAGCCAATGCCTTTATCCAAAACATACACCATTTTAGAGATGATAATCTAATATCAGAAAAAGCTCCTATAGAAAAAGTTGTTGTTTTTGATGAAGCCCAACGTGCATGGACGAATGAAAAAGCATCTTCTTTTATGAAAGCCAAAAAGGGAATTGATAATTTTAATATGTCTGAACCCGAATTCTTAATTGATGTAATGGATAGACACGAAGATTGGTGTACTATTATTTGTTTAATTGGAGGAGGACAAGAAATAAATACTGGTGAAGCGGGTTTGGAAGCCTGGGTTAGAGCATTAAGAGATCATTATTCCAAATGGGATATTCACTATTCAGGTTTAATTATTGAAAAAGATAATTATATAAGAAATAATAATATTAAAGAATGGATCATTAATAATGGTATAGGAGAACAAGATTTGCATTTAGCAGTTTCTGTTAGGTCTTTTAGATCTGAGCAACTATCAAATTTCATTCATGAATTATTAGAATTAAATATTGAAAAAACTAAAACTTTATATGATCAAATAAAGGATGATTTTCCTATTATGATAACAAGAGATTTAGCCATTGCTAAAAACTGGTTACGAGGTATGGCTAAGGGAACAGAACGCATAGGTATTGTGGGATCTTCTAACGCTAAAAGACTGCGTTCACTAGGTGTAGATGTGAAAAATGAAATAGAACCATGCCACTGGTTTCTAGATGGAAAAAGCGATGTAAGGTCCTCTTATTTTTTAGAGGTAGTAGCTACAGAATTTGACATTCAAGGTTTAGAAATTGATTGGGTTGGTTTAGCCTGGGGAGGAGATTTTTTTATTGATAATGATCAATTGAATTATCAAAAGTTTAAGGGATCGAAATGGCAAAACATCAATAAAGAAATAACAAAGCAATATTTAAAAAACACCTACAGAGTTCTTTTGACTAGGGCAAGGCAAGGAATGGTGATATTTATTCCTGAAGGCACTAAAATAGACCATACTAGACCAAGTTCTTTTTATGATGGGACTTATAATTATTTTAAAGAGATTGGTATTAAAGAACTGAAAGAAAAGGTTTTTAAAGATGCTGAAAGTATACAGTATTCAATTAATGCTAAGAAACCCGAAAATAATATAAGAAGAATTTTAGATAAGAAAGTTGAAGTAAAAAATATGATAAATAAAACAAAAAACACATCCAATGAAAGGTTAGCAATCGGAAAATTAGTTAGATCTAAAATGGATGAACTAATTAATAAAGATCTACTGAGTGATCAGGAAATTGAAAAATTACAAAGAGCAGATTATTCAAGGCAAACACTTCATCTACAATACCCATTACTAAAAAGAGCACTGCACAGTGATTCTAATAATATACCTAGATATTGGGCAGGAAAAAAAATCATAAGAGGGAATGAGTACTTTATTTGCTCAGAATGGTACGAACAACCAAGTAATAATGATAGACCTCATTTTTTAGCTTGGTACAGGACAATAATAAAATAAGCATTTGCAAACAGTCTACAGTACTAAATAGATAATACATAAAATAGCAAACAATGGGGATATTTGATAAAGTTAGACGAATGTCCCATAGCTTTCTGAAGCTTGGTTATTGAGCCTGTTCTCTTAAATATTTCTATAGCCCCTGAGTGCCTAAAAGAGTATAATGTTTGTCCTTGTTCAAGTGTGTTTGATTGTCTCTTAAAACAGCTTTATAAGCCCTTATAACAGTCTTTATTTAAAGGCTGAGGTGTATCTGAAAAAGATATTTCGTAATAATTTTTTTAATTTTTAATTTTTTTTAAAAATATAGTTGAGTGCTTTATAAATACAGTTCAACCCCTACCCTTTTTATGTTTTGGGAGATAGGGGCGTCTTATCTCATAACTTAAATCTAAATAATTATGACTAAGTATCGTGAAATTACAAATGAAGTTTCTGGTGAATCAGAGTTTCTATTTAATGCAACTCTATTGAAAATTGGGGAAAACACATTGTCTAATAGCAATGAAAAAGAGTACAAAATTGTCACTCTAAAATTTGATTTACCAAATGGTGAAGAAGTGGAACGTACAGCAATGTGCTATGAATCTAACTATGAGCACGGAATTGAAGTTGGTAAAGCTTACCTGTGTAATTTGAGTTTTGATGAAGAGGGTAATCCTCAAATTAGAATGTCTCATTTAAGTAATGCAGACAGAGCTAGTGCCAATGACTTTGCAGGTTTGTTTCAAGCAAAAGAGCAATTTATTGAGGAAGATTTAGTGTTGTAATCATACTATCATCTTATTCGAGCAAGGACTTATACAATTACGTATAGGTCCTTTTTTATTTACTAATAATTTAAAACAACTATAATGATAATACGAAAATCCGAAAGAAAAAAAGCAAAAATTAAATTAGCATTACAAGGTAGTGCTGGAAGTGGAAAAACTTACTCTGCATTACTCCTTGCAGAAGGTTTAGTAGACAATGAGTTCACAAAAATTGCTATAATAGATACTGAAAATGGTTCAGCAGATCTGTATGCTCACCTTGGTAATTATAATGTAATTAGCATGGAACCTCCTTATTCACCTGAAAGATTTATCGAAGCGATTACTCTTTGTGAAAGGGCTGGTATGAAGGTAATAATAATTGATAGTATTTCTCATTGTTGGGATTACTTGTTGGAATTCCATAGCAATATGCCAGGTAATAGTTTTACTAACTGGTCAAAGGTAACCCCAAGACAGAATGCATTTATAAATAAAATACTCCAATCTAATGCACATATTATTTCTACAATGCGTGTAAAGCAAGATTATGTATTAAATCAGAAGAATGGGAAAATGGTTCCTGAAAAAGTAGGATTAAAAGCCATCCAAAGAAATGATTTAGACTATGAATTTACAATAGTTTTTGATATAGACATTGCTCACCAAGCAAAGGCATCTAAGGACCGCACAGGGCTCTTTATTAATAGTGCAGAGTTTATTATTAAGGCTTCAACAGGTCAAAAGATAAAGCAGTGGTGTGAGGAAGGAGTTGGGACGGTAAGGGAAGAAGTTCAACTGGAAATTACTGCTTGTGAAACTATAGAAGGACTTAGACATATCTATTCAAAGTATCCAGATTTACAAGAACAGCTTATGCCTTTAATTCTCAAAAAGAAGGAATTATTAGAGCGTATAGAATCTCAAGTTATTTCAAATAATCAAATAATTCAACAAACTAAAAACCAAGAAAATGGAATTGACAACAATAAATAACATAAAAAATCAAGTGATAGCAAAAGAAGAGGTAATCACTTCAAGTGGAAATTTTATCGGAGCTAATACAAAACAAGTTACACTTAATCATCTTAAAAGCAAATGTACAATTCCTGTTTATAGTGATAATGAAACTACAATAGCACATAGTCAATTTATCGATGCTACCAGAGAAGTTGTTGAGTCAAACTTTTCAGATGTAACAATACTGGAACCAAACATTAGGATTAGCCATATTATTAAAGGAAGAATTCCTTCTGCAGTTGGTAAGGCTGTGAAAGATTTAATGCCAGATGAAAAAACTATTTATTATCAGCGATGTGCCTTTATGATTGAATTGCCAACTTTGACAGAAAATGTGAACAACAATACTCTATCTCTAACAATTGGAGGAGTAAGAGCTTTAAACCAAGAGAGTTTATATAGCAAAAGAAACCTTGAAAAGTTCAAGGTTTTTATAGGGTTTAAAAATATGGTTTGTTGCAATCTATGTATTAGTACAGATGGATTGAAAACAGATATTAGAGTTAGTAGTATAGCTGAACTAAAAGATAAAATCAATGAGTTAATCCAAGAGTTTGATATACAAAGATTCTTAGGTAATATGGAGCGTTTAAGTAGGTTTAACTTAGATGAATTACAGTTTGCACATACTATTGGAAAGATGAGAATGTATCAGCATCTAAATAGGGAAGAAAAAGTTGGCAAGTTGTCATTATTAATGAGTGATAACCAAATTGGAACAGTAGTGAAGGAATATTATAATGATCCAAACTTCTCAAGGAGTAATGACAGAAACATCAACCTCTGGAATTTCTATAACTTGATGACCTCTGGAAATAAATCATCTTATATAGATTCTAACTTAGAGAGAAATGCCAATGCCTTTGACTTTGTTTCTGGATTAGCTAATTCTATGCAAAATCACACTAATAACTGGTTTTTAAATTAAATGGATAAACAAGACCTAGCTTTTCAGCTAAATTATAGCTCCTCTCAATGGCTTTATGTAGTGACTTGGAACAATATACTAAAACAACTTTTTTGTCCCTTTAAAGTTATTGTTTTGAGTCAGATTGGAACATTGAATAAAGGACAGATAGTTTGGGTTGAAGCAGTAAAAGTGACCATAGAATTAAAGACTGTATTTATTGTTAAGCAGCAGGCATACTATTATTATCATTTTGATATATTGATAGATTGAGTGTTAAAAAAGTATATGAGAAAAATTTATATTAGGTTTTTCTCATACACGCACTCATCCTTTTAGTATAGTTTTTATGTAAAATTGAGTTAGATAACTTTAAAGTACATTATTATAAATCGCTAAAAAGTATATTTTTTAATACATAATATGTTTCCCATTAGAATCTCTTTTTAAACAAAATAGCTATAAGGCGTGTTTTAAAAAACTTTATTTAAGAGGTATCTTTGCATAATATTAGATTAATAATTTTGTTTTCGCAGAGTAGATATTATAATAACATCGAAAGATGTTGATTTGCCCGTTAGATAGAAGCTGCGAAAAATTCTATTTAACAGGCATTTTTTGTTTAAAAGAGTACTAAGCCATAAGGATTAGTGTCAGCCATGAGGCATAACTTGTAATAATGGACCAGACATCGGATTAGTAACTGCAAGATTGAAATAATATCTAAAAATAGCGGCTAGGTTTTCTCCGGTAACTCTAAAATTGCCTTAATATAAACTAGTGGGCGGATAATAGGGAAAATATGGCCCTGTTGAATTAACAACGAGTAATTTATCCGTGCAGGTGTAAGTGTAAAAAGCTGACGTACGGCACTAGCGAAGTTTAAGGTTTAATTGGACATGGAGTAATTCAAAGTCTGGCAAGTAAAATACTTGTGAAGGGGAAAGTTATGTTTTGTCTGGAAATTATAGTATTAATTAAAATTCTTTATAATTGATAACTATTTTTTTCTATTCCGTTCCAATCTAAAACTTCAATTGAATTATTATTTATAGGATGTAATTCTCTTTTTTAGCCATAAGAGTTTGCCCTAGTTACTTGTAATTTTATTTCAAATAATTTATTAAAAAAGAAAAAATGATCAATAATCAAATAATTGGAATTATTTACAAAGTAACTCACAAAGAAAGTGGGATGACGTACATAGGGGTAACTAAGGATAGTTTAAAGTCTCGTAAAAAAGACCACATTCAAAAAGCTAATAAAGATTCTGGACATCAATTTCAAGAGGAAATTGCTACTTATGGAGAGGATGCTTTTACTTGGGAGCAAATTGATACTGCTGAAAACATAAATGAATTAGCCAGAAAGGAAAAAGAATATATTTTTCAGTATACTCAAAGGAAGAAGGCTATAATTCTGATGCTGGGGGAGGAATTCAAAAAACAGTATATCAATATTCTGT
>JABAYQ010000048.1:0-2224 GCA_018608925.1 Cryomorphaceae bacterium
GAACTGTCTTTTCGTCTTCTTTTAAATCAATACCTATTAAGATAAAGTCTTGGTCTTTAAATTTTTGCCAAACATCCTTTTCTAAGTGAGGCATTTCCTTTCTACACACTCCGCACCATGATGCCGTAAATTGAAGAACAACTACTTTTGCTTCTAAGCTTTGGTTGTTGAGAATTGTACCGTCAAGTAAGTTTAATTGAATATTAGGTAATTCATCGCCTATTTTAATCTTATAGCCTCTGTTGTCGTCTCCAAAACTTAAAAAGCTAAATAGACCTATCAATGCAAGTATTTTCATTTAAAACTGGTTTAAAATGTGTTTTATCTTTTGGCAAGCTTCCACTATTTGCTCGTCGCTAATATTTAATGGAGGTGAAATTCGAACGCTTGTTTTAGTAAACAAAAAGAAAAAAGTAATCAATCCGTTTTCATATCCTTTTTCAACCAATGCATTGCACCAGTCTTTATTTCCTAATTCTACAGCAAGCATAAGGCCTTTTCCTCTTATCTCTTTAATTTTAGGATGAACTAAATTGTCTCTAAATAATTTCTCTTTTCTTATAACAGAATCTATAATATCTGGCTCATCTAGAAGCGTTTGTAGAGTAGCCAAAGATGCCGCACAATTTACAGGGTGACCTCCAAAGGTGGTGATGTGGCCAAGCATAGGATTTTCTTTTAGAAGAGCCATGTCTTCTTTGGAAGAAATAAAAGCACCTATTGCCATTCCTCCTCCCATTCCTTTAGCCAAACATAATATATCAGGAACAACATCAAAAGTTTGCAAAGCGAATAATTTACCTGTTCTGCCAAAACAAGTCTGAATTTCATCAAAAATTAATTGGGCACCAACTTCTTTGCATCTTTTCGAAAGTTGTTTTAGCCAAAGGGTAGATGGAACTCTAAAGCCACTTGCACCTTGAATTGGTTCGACAACAACCGCTGCTGTTTGGTAGTCGATTTTTTGTAATGCAGAAATACAATCGTATGGTATTTGGTAGCAATCGCCTAGAAGTGGTCTGTATTTAGTTTTATAGTGTTCTTGTCCCATTATAGATAATGCTCCGTGGGTACTTCCGTGGTAGCTATTATGGAACGATATAATTTTTGATCGCGATGTTTTTCTTTTAGCAAGCTTCATAGCACCCTCAATTGCTTCGCAACCAGAGTTAACAAAATAAGTGCAATCTAACTTTTTAGGAAGATTTTGTGCTAAAAGTTGAGCAAGTTTATATTGAGGAGATTGAATATATTCTCCATATACCATTACATGCAAGTACCTCTTAACTTGGGTGTTTATAGCGTTAATAATGTTTGGGTGAGCGTGGCCTAAGGTACAAGCCGATACTCCTGCAACAAGATCTAAATAACGTTTTCCATCAATGTCGTAAATAAACATTCCTTCACTATGACTAATTTCTAATGCTTTGGCAAAAGGAGTAGTCTGTGCTTGGTGTTTAAAAAAGATATCTTGAGAAGACATTTATTTTCTATCCATTACTTTTAATGCTGCTTCTACTATAGAATCACAATCAAGGCCATATTTTTTCATCAGATCTGATGGCTTACCACTTTCTCCAAAGCTATCGTTAACCGCTACCATTTCCATAGGAGTAGGAGTGTTAGTAGATAGCAACTGAGCTATGCTATCACCAAGGCCACCATTTCTCATGTGTTCTTCGGCACTTACCACGCATTTTGTTTTAGCTACAGAGTCTAAAATAGCTTTTTCGTCTAGTGGTTTGATCGTATGAATATTTACTATTTCAGCACTTATGCCTTTTTGAGATAGTATTTTTTTAGCTTCTAATGCTTCCCATACTAAATGGCCAGTCGCAAAAACACTAATATCAGAACCTTCTTCTAAAACAACAGCTTTACCAATTTCGAAGTTTTGATCAGCTGCAGTGAAGTTAGGAACTTTTGGTCTACCAAATCTTAAGTAAACAGGTCCTTGGTAGTCTGCAATAGCAATAGTTGCTGCTTTTGTTTGGTTATAATCGCATGTGTTTATAACAGTCATGCCAGGAAGCATTTTCATTAGACCAATGTCTTCCAATATTTGATGGGTTGCACCATCTTCTCCTAGGGTTAGTCCGGCGTGAGAAGCACAAATTTTTACGTTTTTACCAGAGTAAGCTACCGATTGACGGATTTGATCGTAGACACGGCCAGTAGAAAAGTTAGCAAAAGTTCCTGTAAAAGGAATTTTACCACCAATTGT
>JABAYQ010000048.1:2234-6223 GCA_018608925.1 Cryomorphaceae bacterium
ACCTATTGTCATACCAGCTGCAATCCCAATCATGTTGGCTTCAGCAATCCCTATTTGAAAAAATCTATCTGGATGATCTTTGGCAAAAGCATCCATTTTTAAAGATCCGGTAAGGTCAGCACATAATGCGACTACGTCTTTATTCTTTTTTCCTAATTCTGTTAATCCAGCTCCAAATCCGGAGCGTGTATCTTTCATTTCCATTTTTTATAATTTTAGGGACACTGTTTTTTTAGGTAAAACTTTAAATGTTAAGTCTTTGGTAAAAATGCTTTCCGATGCATTCTTTGCTCTATAAATAATTCGGTAACTGCCAGGCATTAAATAAACATTTTGCTTGCCTTTGTTTGACTTAATATCTGTTACCCATTTTAATTCGTTTTCGTCTTCAAAAATACTTCCATAGCCCGAGGAGGTAAAGGAAAGTATAACTAAGCTTGGCTCTGGAATTACTACTTTGTAAGAAGAGTCTTGCTTAATACTTATGCTATGTTTTATGCGAGGAAGGGTTAAGAATTCTAGGTCGTAGTCTCCAATTAAATAATTTTGGTTACTATTAATTTTCTGAACATTTAATATTTCTTCTTCTCCTTTTAATTTAACAATGCAATTTGCAATCTGTCTTCCTCCCATACTTAGCTTTAAATTGGCTTGAGGAGTATGTAAAGCAATAATAGTATGTTTCCCAGGACTTAATTTCCATTCTTGATCAGACTCAACAGGCGGAATAGTATGAGCAACCACTTTGTAGCTTAAAACCGGATCAATTTTTAGAGTGTCTGGTAAACCTTTGTGGTTCATGGTATGAATAAAGTTGTATTGTAATTTTCCTGAAAAAGAATCATAAAAACTAACAGGTACATTGGTTTCTGTAGGAAGCCCTTGCTTATCAAGAAGATTAAGCTGAACAGTACTAGTATTTAGAACTTGAGAGACTACTACATTCAAAATGTTTTTAAAGCTTTCTGGGTCTTTAGCGTCGTAAAAGGTACCTACGCAGTCAAATGTTTTTTGAAAATCTTTTTTTAGTCCTATACCAATGACAAAAGGTTTTAAAATGACTTTTTTCTCTTGGTACAATCTTGAAATAGCACAAGGGTCACCATCGCATTCTTCTATACCGTCGGTAATTAGAATAACAATGTTTCTTGCGTTTTTAGTATCGCTAGGAAAATCATAAGCACCAGATTCAAGAGCTTGAGCTATTGATGTTGTTCCTTTTGGTTTTATAGTTTTTAATCGGTTTTGTATGGATGCGATATTGTTGAAACCAAAATCAACTTCTAGTTTTGTGTCGTCACAATGCTGTGGCGGATAGGGGTGCTGATGACCATAAACTCTAAGAGCAACTTCTAGGTTTTTTTGTCCTTTTAAGCTATCGAGCATATCGATAAGCAAGCTTTTAGCAACATCCATTCTAGACTGGGCCCCAAATTTGGCATACATGCTTTGAGAGGCGTCGAAAATAAAAAGGACTCTGGTTTTTTTAAGATCGTTTTGAGCAAAAGTTGGCACACTTAAAAAGATACTTAAAATTAACGTTGTTGTTAATTTTAGAAACAGTAAATTTTTAAGTTTTAATTGTAAGTCCATTTTAGAAATCTCCTAATGTCTCTTGATTTTGAGATAAAGCCGATGCTAGTTGCTCATCGTTTGGAGCTGCGCCATGCCATTTGTGAGTACCCATCATAAAATCTACACCATTACCCATTTCGGTATGCATTACTATACAGACTGGCTTTCCTTTTCCTGTTCTGCTCTTAGCATCTTTCAATACTTTAAGAAGCTCAGAGATGTTGTTTCCGTCCTTACAGGTAATTACGTCCCATCCAAATGCTTCGAATTTAGCTTCCACACTTCCTAGAGCTAATACGTCGTCTGTGGTACCATCAATTTGTTTTTGATTGTAATCTATGGTAGAAATAAGATTGTCTATTTTTTTAGCGGAAGCATACATTGCAGCTTCCCAAACCTGACCTTCTTGTAACTCTCCATCACCATGAAGACTATAAACAATATTGTCTTCATTGTTAAGTTTTTTTGTTTCTGCTGCACCGATAGCAACCGACATCCCTTGTCCTAAAGAACCAGAAGCCATACGAATACCAGGTAATCCTTCGTGAGTAGTAGGATGGCCTTGCAATCTAGAGTTTATAGTTCTAAAAGTAGCAAGTTCGCTTGCCTGGAAAAACCCTCTTCTTGCTAAAACACTATACCAAACTGGCGAAATGTGTCCGTTTGATAAAAAGAATAAATCTTCGTTTTTACCGTCCATTTTAAAATCGTCGTCAATTTTCATCACCTCAAAATATAGAGATACTAAAAATTCTGCGCAACCTAAAGAACCGCCAGGATGGCCCGAACTTTGTGCGTGAACCATTCTTACAATATCCCTTCTTACCTGATTACAAATGGATTCTAAATCGTGTGTCATAAGTGTATTTATTATGATTCAAATTTAATTCTTTTCGTAAGGTAAAGAACAATTGTTGATATTTTTTAAAAAATGTTTGAAAGAGGTGCTTATCTTTGCTCAAAATATTTATAAAAAATGGCTTTAAAATGTGGAATAGTTGGATTGCCAAATGTTGGGAAATCTACTTTATTTAATTGTTTGTCGAATGCTAAGGCACAATCGGCTAATTTTCCTTTTTGTACTATAGAACCAAACGTAGGTGTTATAACGGTTCCGGACGAAAGGTTAACAAAGTTAGAAGAGTTAGTTAACCCTGAGAAAGTACAACCTACAACAATCGAAATTGTAGATATCGCAGGATTGGTAAAAGGAGCTAGTAAAGGAGAAGGCTTAGGAAATAAGTTTTTAGCAAATATCCGAGAAACGGATGCTATTATACATGTATTGAGGTGTTTTGATAACGATAATATTGTACATGTTGATGGATCTGTTGATCCTATTAGAGATAAAGAAACGATTGATTACGAATTGATACTGAAGGATTTAGAGGCGATAGATAAAAAAATTCAGAAGTACGATAAGATTTCAAGAACTGGAGATAAAGAAGCGCGTAAAATTTCAGATGTATTGATTAAATACAAAGCTCACCTAGAGAGTGGTCAGTCTGTTAGAAGTTTAGAAGTAGAAGAAAAAGAAAAGGAACACATCAGTGATTTAATGCTATTAACTGCTAAGCCCATCATGTATGTGTGTAATGTGGATGATTCTGCGGTTCAGTCAGGAAACAAACATGTCGATAGAGTAAGGGAGGTGGTGGCTAAAGAAAATGCTTCCATCATTATTATTGCTGCATCTACAGAAGCTGATATTGCAGAATTAGAAAGTTTTGAAGAACGTCAAATGTTTTTGGAAGACTTAGGTTTAAAAGAGCCAGGAGTTAATAGAGTTATTCAAACTTCTTACGATTTGCTAGATTTATCTACTTACTTTACTGCAGGAGTTAAAGAGGTTAGAGCTTGGACTATTCGTAAAGGAATGAAAGCTCCTCAAGCTGCCGGAGTAATTCACAGTGATTTCGAAAAAGGTTTTATTAGAGCAGAAGTTATCAAATATTCTGATTTTACTGAACTAGGCTCTGAAATAGCTTGTAAAGAAAACGGTAAAATGAATGTAGAAGGAAAAGAATATGTTGTTGAAGATGGAGATATTATGCACTTCAGATTTAATAACTAGAAACTAATCGATATTTTTAAGGATAATTATATTTGTGTATGAATTCTATCTTATTTGACGATTGCCGTTCTGATTTATTACCTCTTACTTACACTAAACCTGTTTGTCAATTAAGGGTTGGTATACTGACTATTAAGGAAAAGTGGGAGATCTTATCTGGACTTTCTTTTTCTTTTAAAACCGAAGATTATCTTCAAAAAAAATACCCTTTAGTTTTAAGCAATGACAATTTGTTTATCAATGGAAGTATACTTCCTAATAAAGAATTGGTAGATGCAATTGAAAAATTAGAAAGGGAGCAATCTCTTGTTAAAGATGGTGTTGTTATTGCTTATAAGTC
>JABAYQ010000083.1:0-1220 GCA_018608925.1 Cryomorphaceae bacterium
ATCCGCTATTACATATACATATTGTTAGCAAACGTATTATTTACATTCTCCATCTGTCCATGATGTTATGCCTTCTCTTTCCGCATAACAACTATTTACATATGTAATGCCATCACAACCACAGACAGGTCTTACATTTTGTATGCAAGGGTTATTATGTTTTAAACTTTCATCAATACACCCATCATCTTTTTTACAATAAACTATTGAAATGATAAGGGAGAAGGATGATTTTAGCTAAATTAGCTCACATTAAAATCTTATCTCACACATGAAAAAAATTATAAAAAACTTCTTAAAAAAGTATTTTCTTATTTTAAAAATTAAAGATAGATTTTCACCATCTGTTCAGATAGGTCAATTACAATTGTATCATCAGTATAAAAAGCAGTCTGAAAAAAATAGTTTGCCGAAAATTTCAGAAACAGGCTTTAGAGTTTTTTCCCAATTTGAAGAAGACGGTAAATTATTATTTATTTTTTCTGTAATTGGAATGACTAACAAAACATTTGTTGAAATAGGAAGTGATGACGGAATAAACTCTAATTCTGCAAATCTATTTTTCAATTTTGGATGGAGAGGTCTTTTTATTGATGCCAACTCTAAAAGTATTGAGCGAGGAAAACGATTCTTTAGTAAATACCCACACTCCTGGTTTTATAAACCAAAATTTGTTTGTGCTAAAGTAAACACAGACAATATAAACTCAATAATAGAAAATGCAGGTTTTAAGCAAGAAATTGGCCTACTATCTATTGACATTGATGGCAATGATTACTGGGTTTGGAATGCTATTAAAATAATAGAGCCTCAAGTGGTAATTATAGAAACCCACAACGAATTTGGTTTATACAATATAGTTGTTCCTTATGACGCTAACTATTCGTTTCCAGGCAAGCATCCTGTTTATCATGGTGCTTCTCCTATTGCAATGACTAAGCTTGCCAACAAAAAAGGATATCGTTTAGTTGGAGCTAACGAATTAGGCTTTAATTTCATATATGTTAAAAACGGAATTGAAGACGATCAAATACCAGAAGTTAGTGTCGAGTCTGTACTAAAACATCCTTCTGTAAAAGAAGGATGTAAGTTATTTGAACCGATAAAAGATTGGGAATATATAGAGGGTTAATTAGTAAGCCCTTTCGTTTCTTCCTTCTATAAAATTAATAAACGCTTTGTTTACTACTTTGTTTCCTCCTGGTGTTGGGTAGTTTCCT
>JABAYQ010000083.1:1230-6185 GCA_018608925.1 Cryomorphaceae bacterium
CTCTACTCCATCAATCATAGGAATATTAATAAAATCAAATATGGGGCCTGATATTTCTCTTCCGTGAGCACGAACAACAATTAAAATAGCAATGGCACGAAAAACATCGAGACCATAAACCCTTTTATCTAAATTAACACCTAATAATTTTTTCATTTCTAGCAAGTTTTAGTGTGCCCTTCCTAGCATAAGTTATGTGATTAAAAGGCTAATTAGTAAGCCCTTTCGTTTCTACCTTCCATAAAGTTAATAAACGCTTTGTTTACTACTTTGTTTCCTCCTGGTGTTGGGTAGTTTCCTGTAAAGTACCAATCGCCGGTATGGTCAGGGCAAGACAGGTTAAGATTGGTAATGCTTTGGTAAATAATTTCTACCTCCGAATTAATCTCTTTAGGAGTTAAAAGCTGCGATATTTTTGCCGAAATCTGTTCTGCACTAAACGGAGTGTAAACTGCTTTTACGAAGTTTACTGTCTCGTTTTCTTTAGTATCCATTTGGAGCTTACATTTCTGATAAACCTCATCGAGTATATACTCTT
The DNA here is from genome assembly GCA_018608925.1 of Cryomorphaceae bacterium. Classification (GTDB taxonomy): domain Bacteria; phylum Bacteroidota; class Bacteroidia; order Flavobacteriales; family UBA7312; genus JABAYQ01. Next base: position 1,769 of record JABAYQ010000083.1, read on the forward strand.
GGTTGCTTTCTTTTAGTAGTGCTACAGCAGCCTGAAAAGCGATAAAATCGCCAAGCTTAGCCATATCAATACCATAGCAATCTGGGTATCTAATTTGAGGAGCAGAAGAAACAATAATTATCTTTTTAGGGCCTAGTCGGTCCAAAATTCTCAAAATACTTTGCTTAAGGGTTGTCCCTCTTACAATAGAATCGTCAATCATTACCAGGTTGTCGGTTTTACTAACCGTTCCGTAAGTGATGTCATAAACATGGGCTACCAAATCGTCTCTACTATCGTCTTGAGTAATAAAAGTACGGAGTTTAGCATCCTTTATAGCAATTTTTTCTGCTCTAGTATTCAGAGATAAAATCTCTTCCACCTTTTTAGGATCTGGATGGTCTCCTAAAGCAATTATTTTTTCGGTTTTTACCTTATTTAAATATTGATCCATTCCTTTTACCATTCCGTAAAAAGAAACTTCAGCAGTATTAGGAATAAAAGAGAATACCGTGTTTTTTAAATCGTGGTCTACTGCTTTTAAAATAGGGCCGGAAAGTCTTTTTCCTAGCTCCATTCTTTCTTGATAAATGTCTTTATCGTTTCCTCTAGAGAAATAAATACGTTCGAAAGAACAAGATTTTTTCTCTAATTGAGGAGTGATAGACTTCATGCTATAGCTTCCGTCTTTTTTTATGATAAGAGCATGGCCAGGTTCTATTTCTTTAATAGATTCGGCAGACACATTAAATGCGGTCTGGATAACAGGGCGCTCAGAAGCAACCACTACTATTTCATCATCAGCATAATAAAAAGCGGGGCGAATACCAGAAGGATCACGCAAAGCGAAAGAATCGCCATGGCCAAACATTCCGCACATCACATAACCTCCGTCCCATCGCTTAGCAGAATTAACTAAAACACTCTGAACATCTAAATCGTCTGCAATTTTTACCGATATGTCTTTCTGGCTATATTCCGACTTGTTATCGTAATATATTCTGTCGTTTTCTACATCTAAAAAATGACCTATTTTTTCTAAGATAGTAACCGTATCTGCTTTTTCTTTAGGGTGCTGACCTAAGTCGACTAACTCATTAAAAAGCTCGTCTACATTGGTCATATTAAAGTTTCCTGCTAAAACTAAACTTCTAGTTCTCCAGTTGCTTTGTCTTAAAAAAGGATGGCATTGTTCGATGCTGTTTCCCCCGTAAGTTCCGTATCGTAAATGTCCCAGTAAAACCTCGCCAGTAAAAGCTATATTTTCTTGTAGCCATTTGGTATCGTTTAACTTTTCGGGATCGTTTTCTTGTAAGTTAACAAACCTACTATTGATGTAATCGAATAAATCTTGAATAGGTTTAGAGGCATTAGATCGGTGCCTAGAAATGTAGCGACTTCCTACTGGAACATCTAATTTAATAGTGGCTAAACCAGCCCCGTCTTGGCCTCTATTATGTTGCTTTTCCATGAGCAAGCACATTTTGTTAAGGCCGTAAAGAGCAGTACCATATTTTTCCTTGTAAAAGTCTAAAGGCTTGCGAAGGCGTAACATCGCTATTCCGCATTCGTGTCTAATGGAGTCGCTCATTAACTGTTGGATTTATGAAATGCAAAAATAATCTTTCTTTATATAAAATCGGACTTTTTCATGCCTAACCAGTCTAAAGAATTAGACGATAGAAGTTTTTCTTTTACATTGTTAGGGTAAGACGATTCTAGAATTAATTTTCCTGGCTCTAATTCTCCTAGAGGGAAAGGATAATCGGTTCCTAAAGCTATTTTATCTTCTCCTACTAACTCTACAACATACTCTAGCATTTTAGGATCATGAACCAAGCTGTCTAACCAAAATTTACCTAAATAATCTCTAGGGTTCTTTTTGTTATCTATCGCAACTAAATCTGGTCGTACGTTAAATCCGTGCTCAATTCTGCCAATAGTAGCAGGGAATGAGCCTCCACCATGAGCAAAGGCTACTTTCAGATTTGGTAATCTTTCGAAAATTCCTCCAAAAATCATAGAACAAATTGCCAAAGAAGTTTCCATAGGCATTCCTACTAGCCAAGGCAGCCAATATTTTTCCATCTTTTCTTTAGCCATCCACCACCAAGGGTGAACAAATACAGACATTTCTAAATCTTGGCAAGCTTCAAAAATTGGAAAGAAAGATTCGTGGTCTAAATTAAGATCGTTAATGTGAGAACCTATCTGAATTCCTTTCATCCCGATAGCCTTACACCTTTCTAATTCTTTTATCGCTAAGGCCGTATCTTGCATTGGCAGATTACCCAAGCCCACAAACTTTTTTGGGTGCATCTCCACAGAATTCATAATATCATCGTTAAGAAATTGTGATATTTCTAGTCCGTGTTTTGCCTTTGTCCAATACGAAAACATTACCGGAACAGTAGAAAGAACCTGTACGTCTACATTCTGATGAGTACATTCGTCAATTCTAGCTTTCGGATCCCAACAATTCGATTCTACCTCTCTAAAAAACTGATCGTTCATCATCATTTTAGCACAACAAGGCTTGTGATGTTGTAGCTGAATAAACTCTCCGTAACCAAACTTTTTATTAAAATTTGGAATGTCTTTAGGCAATATATGGGTATGTATGTCTACCGTAAATAACTTACTCATTATGAAAATCTTTTATCTAGTTCCATTTCGTGTCCGCACTTCTCACATGTTCTAAGTTCTTTAGAAGCATAAAATTCCTTAAAACGACCAATAAAATCTTTTTCAATATTTTTTAATGGAAAGGTAAACTCGTGGAGCTTATGGTTACACTTGTCGCAAAACCAAAGCAATCCGTCTTGCATCTTTTCTTTACGATTTAGCTCTATTACCAAACCTACCGTGTTTTCTCCTCTTATTGGAGAATGTGGTATTCCTGCTGGCAACAAAAACATATCGCCTTCTTTTATGTGTATGTCTCTTGACATTCCGTCTTCTTGTATCTTAACTAAGATATCGCCTTCCAACTGATAAAATAATTCTTCGCTTTCGTTGAGGTGATAGTCTTTTCGTGCGTTAGGCCCTCCTACTATCATGATGATGTAGTCACCCGATTCGACGAATAAATTTTTGTTTCCTACTGGTGGTTTTAAGAGCTCTCTGTTCTGCTCTATCCAGCTATTTAAATTAAAAGGGGATTTAAAAGACACGTTTATATAGTTTTAGTTGCAGCAGCAATTTACACAAATTTGGCTATTTTTGAAGCTATGAATTTAGACTTATCCGGTAAAACAGCATTAGTATGTGGAAGTACTCAAGGTATTGGAAAAGCAACCGCTATTGCATTAGCAAAAATGGGTGCCAATATTATTTTACTATCCCGTAATGAAGAAAAATTAAAGTCCGTTCTTAAAGAACTGGACCAAACAGACAATCAGAAACACGACTATATGTGTGCTGACTTTTCTCAAGAAAATGGCATCTCATCTATTGCAGAAGAAATAAAAAGTAAAAAAGTTCACATCCTAATCAACAATACTGGAGGTCCAGCAGGCGGACCTATCGCCAGTGCCGATGGCGATGATTTTGTTGCTGCTTTTAAAATGCACTTGGTAGCTAACCAGCAATTAAGTCAGGCGGTAATCGACAATATGAAAGCTAGTTGCTTTGGCCGAATCATCAATATATTATCGACTTCGGTTAAGGTGCCAATTAATGGATTAGGAGTCTCCAATACCATTAGAGGTGCGGTAGCGAGTTGGTCCAAAACAATGGCCAACGAATTAGGCGCTCACGGCATTACCGTAAACAACGTACTTCCGGGTTTTACTAGTACCAACAGACTAAGCACCCTAATTACAAAAAAGGCACAAACACAAAATGTTAGTGAAGAACAAATTGCTAATAGCATGTTAAACTCTGTTCCTGCAAAAAGATTTGGAAAAGCCGAAGAAGTTGCCAATGCAATTGCTTTTTTATGTTCTCCAGCAGCAGCATACATAAACGGAGTAAATGTGCCAGTAGACGGAGGCCGAACAGGAACTTTATAAAATAAAGATGATTAAGTTACTCAATTATATAGACGGACAATTAGTAGAAAGCCAGTCCAAAAGTTTTTTAGAAAACGAAAGTCCTGTGGACGGAAAGGTATTTTCTTTAATTGCCGATAGTGACCACCAAGACGTGGAGCTTGCCGTTGCAGCAGCTAAAAAAGCTTTCCCTATTTGGAGCAAATTAACAAAGCAAGAAAGGCACGATCACCTAATGCGATTAGCGGACGGTATCGAAGCGCGCTTTGACCAAATGGTTAAAGCAGAAAGCAAAGACAACGGAAAGCCAGAATGGCTAGCCAAAGAAGTTGACATCCCAAGGGCAGCAGAAAACTTTAGATTTTTTGCTACTGCTTCTTTACATTTTGCATCTCAAATGCATGACATGGACGGCAAAGCCATCAACTATACTCTTAGAGAACCAA
>JABAYQ010000060.1:0-2605 GCA_018608925.1 Cryomorphaceae bacterium
GTTTTTATAGTAGAACAAAATTGTCCTTATCAAGATGCGGATAAAAAAGATTTTAATTCGCACCACCTTATGGGTTTTGATCAAAACAATCAATTAATTGCTTATTTAAGAATAGTTGGTCCTGGAGCTAGTTATAAGGAAGTCTCTTTAGGAAGGATAGTGACTGATATAGATAATAGAGGAACTGGGCTAGGAATTGAGTTAATGAAGATGGGTTTACAGTTTGCCGAATCTATATATGATAAAGTTGATATAAGAATTTCTGCTCAAACTCACTTAGTGCCTTTTTATAAAAAATTCGATTTCGAATCAACCGGCAAGGAATATCTAGAAGATGACATTCCTCATACTGAAATGATACGTTATTAAAATAAATGAGCTGATAGGATATCCTATCAGCTCTTTTTAAAATAACTTTAATTAGATTTTTTACAAATCAAATCCTGCTATTCCTAAGAAATTATTTTCCCCAGCATTACCTGATTGAGACATTGTTGTCTCATAGATGTCTTGCGTTTGATACTCTAGTGTAGCATTGTCAAACCTATTTATTGAAAATGTTTGGTAAGCACCAAGCACATAGAAAAACTCACCGTCTGGTGTAATGTACATGTCTTTTGTGTCACCAGGAGGAGATACACCAGCTCTTGATACTACTAAATCTAAATTAGCAATAGAACCATCATTATTTACATTAAACCTTGTAATTGTATTGGCTCCGAAACTTGCAACATGTAATTTGTCACCAGCATCGTTTAGTAATGTCCAACATGCTTCGTCAATATCATCAACTCCTGCTGTATTGAAGTTTTGAGATTTTGTAACAGCTCCTGCTGCTACCTCTAAGACAGTAAGGCTATTATTTCTTAAAGTAGGTAGTAGGTTAAAGTTAGAAACATGTAGAATGCTATTGCTTCCTTTAGCCCAGTTAAAGCCAATGCTTCCAGCAATCCCTTCTTCTTCAAAGAATCTAGCGTTAGTTATAGCTCCACCATTAAAGTCATAAGCATAAACTCTACTAGGACTTTGTTCGTCTAAGGATGTAAGCGCTGTGCCAAAATGAGCTATTCCCCATGTTGTAACTGCTAATTTAGAGCCATCATCGCTAAATGCAACACATGTAGGCCCTCCATTTATTCTTGGATAGTTATCTAAAACTGTCTCCCAAGATAAAGTACCGTCAGTTGAATTAAAACTAAATAATGCAATGTTTCTTTCAGCGTCAGAAGCATCAGCTGCGCTTAAGTCAGTATTAAACCAAGCGTCATTAGGATAGCGCTCAATATCTGCGCCGTCTTTCTGTACATTAGGGTTATCCCACTGATTTCCTACAACAACCCAGTATTCTGTATTAGAACCACTTTTTTGAGTGTAAGCAATACTTACTGGTCTCTTTCCTCCAGAACTAACATTGTTTTTAAATGTTAGTGCACCATTGGCTCTGTTAATTTCAAATGTAGTAATCTCATTTCCACCTGCATTTACAGCTAAAAGATAATCTCCAATTATTTGAATAGCGTTCTGACTATCAAAGTCTCCTTTTGCATCACCACCAGCTGCCGTATTAGCTCCACCCAAACTTTTAGTACTGTATGCTACTTCATTAGCAACAGAGCCATCGCTGTACCTGTCTAGCTTAAGAACTTGGTTTGTTGATTCGCCGTTTGTTGTTGTGTAAATAAATCCTTTTAATGTAGGATCGTCATTTGTTACTTCCGTGTCTTTACAAGAATGTAAGATAGTCATACCTATTAGGCATAAACTTAAAAAAGTTAGTTTTTTCATAATGATTTAAGATTTTAATAAATTAATTAGAGCAAAACTAAAGATAAAATAGAGTTTAAATCTAGAAATTGAAATCTAAAACCATCTGAAAGTAAGAAGTGAATCACGTTTTTTTAGTAGTTAACTCTTGGTCTTTATAGAGTTAAGTATAGTATTAAAATCTAAATAAGGTGCGTGGAGGGGTGCTAGTCTAAAAATACTGCTTCGTTGTTTCCTAGGTCTACGGTTACGTGTTCTTGCATTGTAGTGGAAAGAGAGATTCCGACTACATCCGCTTTAATAGGAAATAACCTGTAATTTCTGTCAATTAATACTGCAGTCATTAGCTTTTTAACCTGATTGTTTAGAAAATATTGAGAACTATAAATTAAAGTTTTTCCAGAGTTTAATACGTCGTCTACTAGAACTACAACTTTGTTTTTAAGTTCCGAATTATTGTCTACAGTTATGTTTTTGGATAAAGGATTTTTTTTATCTAACTCGAGTTTTACTAAGCTTACATCTAGACCAGAAATTTTATTTAATTGATCTGATAGCCTTTGTGCTAACATATATCCTTGAGCGTGAATACCTGCAATTACAATCTCTGTTTCCTCGAAATTTTGCTCATAAATTTCCCAAGCCATTCGAATGATTTTTTGTTCAATTTGGTGTTGCTCTAAAACTTTTGTTCTACTCATGATATTAGATTATTTTGCTAAGATACGTTTTTCTAATTTTTGGAATTCGAAAAAAAGTTCCAATCCTTTTCTTGGTTCAATAGAATCATTAGCAATATCTAAAGAATCCAATTTGGATTTCGCAATATTTGCTCCAGCAG